>CAZRKD010000042.1:0-10197 GCA_964600515.1 uncultured bacterium | reverse complement strand
ATGACAGCATGCTGACAGTCGCATATCTGGTTAATGATATTATTCTTGTTCCAATTCTTAAATCCATTCATTAATAAAGTGCCATTCCTGACAGTTAGGTTTCAGCGTTTTCTATATTGACTTTTTGCAATATATTTTGTATGTTTATTTCGTATTATGGTCATGGGAGTTACAATGAATGCTCAGTTTAACAAATTTTTTTCATCCTTCCACAATTATCCACAGAATTTGTGGACAACTTGGGGAATTATCCACCGATTCTGAAATCATAACCCCACTAATTGCTGATGCGCTCGTTTTGCATAAAAAAAGGTCATTTAATTGAGTAATTGTTAGTTTGTATTCTTTTGTTTTTATTATCATTTTTCAATATTCATTTTTTTCATTAACAAATTAAATACGTTATAAACTCATCTTGATTTTACACGATTTTTGTCTCGATATTCGAGTTTTACGTTAAGTTTCGTATAAAAATTGTATTCAAAATAGCACATTAACAAATTATCGAAAAAATAATAAAAATAATACGAAATAATGTGATAAAAGTATTGACTGAATGTGGAATAAAGTAGTACAATTTCCCATAGAGTGGGATAAAAAGGAGTATACTCGTAAAACCATGTTTACCGGACGTTTTGAACATACAATTGATGTAAAGGGGAGAGTAAGTATACCTTCCAAATTCAGAGAAACGCTCAGCGTGAGTTTCACCGAAAACCTCGTCATAACCAATGATGTAGAGGGTTGTCTTGTCGCATATCCTGAAATTATATGGAAAGAATTCAATGATCGCGTTGCCGATAAATCGCGCTTTGACATGAATGTTCGCAATCTATTGCGCTTCTATATTTCTGGTGCGCAGGAATGTCCGCTCGATAAACAAGGCCGCATCATGATTCCACCGAATCTCCGCTCGTATGCAGGGCTTGAAAAAGATGTAGTTCTCGTTGGTCAAATAAAAACTATAGAAATATGGTCACGTGATAAATGGACGGAAGTATTTGAAAAATCAAAGCTTGGATTTGATCATAAAGCATTGGCTAATTTGGGATTATGAATTCTTACTTTCATACTCCTGTTCTTTTACAAGAAGTTATTGAGCATGTAGAACTCCCCAAAAATGGCTATCTTGTAGATGGAACCATTGGTGGAGGAGGCCATGCAAAAGAAATATTAAAACGATTTAACACGATACACATTATAGGTTTAGATCGAGATGCTGATGCAATATGCGAAGTAGAAAAGAATTTAGATGAATTTAGGGAGCGAGTAACGTTAATGCAAAGAAATTTTAGTGAAGTAAAATCTGTTTTAGAAGAACTTAAAATCCCTCGTGTTGATGCCGTACTTCTTGATCTTGGAATTTCATCTCACGATATAGATACTCCGGAACGAGGCTTTAGCTTTGATCGTGAAGGTCCTCTTGATATGAGGATGAGTAGAAATGAGACCGTCAATGCTACAACACTCATCAATTCTGAAAGTCAGGAGGCATTAGCTCGCATTATTAAAGATTTTGGGGAAGAGCCTCGAGCAAAAAAAATTGCGGCTCATATTATCCGAGAGCGTGAAAATAAAGTGATTACAAAAACACATGAATTAAAAAAAATAATTCAAAGTGTTTGCGGTTCACACGACATCAAACCAGTTGTTCGCGTTTTTCAAGCCTTACGCATCGCTGTTAATCGCGAACTCGAGATGCTTCAAAAATTTTTAGAAGATGTCATATCAATTTTAAATATAGGTGGGCGATTCTTGTGTTTAAGTTATCATTCACTTGAAGATCGAATGATTAAAAGATTTATGAAAGAGCATTCACTCACCTGTATTTGCCCTCCACATTTTCCGGTTTGTATGTGTGATGCAACACCAACGATTAAAGTTATTACCAAAAAACCGATCGTTCCCTCGGCAGATGAAATGGAAACGAATAGACGTGCGCGGAGTGCTAAACTTCGCGTGTGTGAAAGGATAGCATAAGTGCAGCCATTTAGTAAGACAAAACGCGAACGAACTGAACGAAAATTTATTTTACGAATTGTTCTCTTACTCATGGTGATTTTTTTGGGAAGTTTTTTATGTACGTGGTCACGGATGATGCATATTCATATGGGCTATAAGCTTGCAAATGCATATAAAACTGAGCGCGACAGTGTATCGAGAAATTCAAAATTGAAATCGCAAGTCGCGCTCTTAAAATCACCAGTACGGATTGAAGCATTTGCAAAAGATGTTTTAGGGATGCGCTATCCGGCAAACGAACAAGTAGTGATGTTAAAAAAGTAACGTATGGGAAAGATTTTTAAAGATAGAAGTGAATCATGGATGCGGGTAAGAATTCTCTTAGTCACGATGGTGACGTTCTGTCTTTTTATCCTCGTGACGTTTGTACTCACGAATCTCGTGAGGGATACAAAGCATGATATTCGTAAACTTGCCGAAAGTCAGTATAAACGAATGATTAACTTACAAACAAAACGTGGAGATATCCGTGATAGGAGCGGCGAGGTATTAGCAACAAGCACTTTACAAGAATCCGTGTATCTTAATCCCCAGCTCATTAAAAATAAAAACGCGCTCTTAGATAAAATCGCAAAAATTATTTCCATTAATAAAAATAATGTGAGAAAAAAACTCACCGACACAGCATATTTTGTATGGCTCAAACGAGAAATTTCAGATGATGAGATTTTAAAATTAAAAAGCCTTAAAGAAAAGGGGATAGGATTTATTAAAGAATACAAACGATCGTATCCTCATGGATCAATTGCAAGCCAGACATTGGGTTTTGTTGGTATTGATTCTCAAGCACTCGGAGGATTAGAACTTTGGTATAATGATTATTTATCATATGAATTAAAAGGCGATGATATCTATGATTTCCAAGATGCCTTAGGCCGTGGGATTTCTCTTAAACAAAATTTTTCGAAAAAACGTTTTTCTGGATACGATATTATTCTTACCATTGATAAAGATATTCAATATAGTGTCGAAAACGAATTACAAAATGCGGTGCGAACCTATCAAGCCGAACGTGGGCATGCAATTATCGTTAATCCCGAGACACTCGAGATTTTGGCTCTCGCAAATTATCCGAACTTCGACCCTAATTCATTTCGGCAATATCCACAATATTCATATTTAAATAATCTTGTGAGCGAAAGTCTTGAGCCTGGCTCTACGTTTAAAATCTTTCTTATGGCGGGAGCCATTGAAGAAAAAATTGTGAGTAGTCAGATGAAATTTTTCTGCGAAAACGGGTCATATCGTGTTCGCGGAAAAGATATCCACGATGTTCACGCGTATGGAATGCTTACAGTCGAAGACATAATAAAATATTCGAGTAATATCGGGGCATGTAAGATTGGTGCTATTCTAGGGAAGGAGCGGTTATCTTCGTGGATGAATCGTTTTGGTTTTGGACAAAAGACATTAATTGATTTTCCCGCTGAAAGTACCGGGCTTCTCAAAAATAAAAAATGGAATAACTATGATCTTTGTGCTGCTTCATTTGGACAAGGATTTAGTGCTTCTGCACTACAACTCGTAACCGCTGCAAGTACGATTGCAAATGGCGGTAAACTCCTGCGGCCTTATCTTGTACGTGAAATTATTGATGAAGAGGGAAAAACCATACAGCGTTTTAGCCCAACGGTTATTCGTAGAGTTGTTTCGAGAGAGACGACAATAATTATTAAAAATATGCTTGATCGTGTAGTGAATGATCGTGATGGAACAGGATCTCTGGCTCGACTCGACGAAGTGCGACTTATCGGTAAAACAGGGACGAGCCAAAAATATGTTGAGGCAAATAAAACCTATTCGCGTGATAAATTGATCGTTTCATTCTTGGGTTTTTTCCCAAAAGATGAACCACGCTATGTTGGATTAATTCTCTTGGATGAGCCAAAAACCATGCGCTCCGGAGGGCTTGCGTCTGCACCAACATTTAAAAACATTGCCAAAAAAATTCTCCATTATGAAACGCGGAGTCCCGATTATGTTGTTGTTCATCTTGATAAGAATAAGACTCATCAGACTTTAACACATAAGCCTGCGATTTCAAGGCGTAAGACTCGTACGCATGTAGAAGTCTCTCAAGGTAAGGTTGTTATGCCTGATCTTACAGGGCTTACGATTCGAGAGGTTTTTACGATGTTTGAAGACGAGCCGGTTAATGTCTACATAAAGGGAAGTGGCTTTGCCTATAATCATGTTCCAAAAATAGGAGAGCGTTTGGGAATGAATGAAAAATTAGTAGTTTATTTTAAACCGTAAGGAATGGATAGAACAATGAAATTAGAGCAATTAATAGGAAATAATACAGACATTAATTTAAGAGGCGATAAAAATTTGTCAATTAGTAGTATTGCCGTCAATTCAAAGGCATGTATCGAGGGTTCATTATTTGTTGCTGTTCCCGGTGTGAGGCATGATGGGAATACCTATATTCCTGAGGCAATTGAAAAAGGTGCACGAGCAATTGTAGTGCAAAAAGGGTCGGTAATTCCATCATGTGATACAAACGTAAGTATCATTGAAGTTGATAACCCTCGAGCTTTTCTTGCATCGACATCAGCGCTCTTTTATGGAGAACCGACAAAGGCATTACAAGTACTGGGGATCACGGGAACCAATGGCAAAACAACAACAACGTATCTCATCGAATCGATTTGTAGAGAAGCAGGGATAAGTATCGGCGTGATCGGAACTAATAACATTCGCCTCAATGGAGAGATTCTAGGCAAACTTCCGAATACGACACCTGAATCATTAGAATTCCAAAGGATAGCCTTCGAGATGGTTGAGGCGGGGGCGAAAGTATTAGTATCGGAAATTTCATCCCACGCCATTGCTATGAATAGAGTCGATACTGTGCATTTTGATATTGCCGTATTTACAAATCTCTCGCGAGATCATTTAGATTTTCATGGCGATATGGAAAGTTACGGAAACACCAAGAAGCGACTTTTCACTGAACTTCTCGTGAATAGTGACAAACACAACAAGGTTGCAATTATAAATTTGGATGACCCATGGGGCGAGCGCATAGCGTGTGAGGCGCATACGGCACTCGCCCGTTTCTCTTTGGATCGAGAGAGCAAGGCTGAATTCCGAGTACTTGAGGAGCGATTAAATATGAATGGCATTGTGGCGACCATTAAATATCCTTTTGGCGAGATGGGCATTTCATCGCGACTTATTGGCAGGCATAATTTATATAACATTATTGCAAGTATTGCCTGTGCAAAGCATTTATCTATTAAAGACAATGCAATTCAAAGCGGTGTTGCAAAGCTAACACGCGTTCCTGGAAGGCTTGAACGAGTTGATAATACAAAAGGCAAAAAAGTATATATCGATTATGCGCATACGCCAGCTGCATTAGAAAATGTCCTTACGACATTAAAGGCATTAAATTCCGATCGCATTATTACGGTTTTTGGCTGTGGAGGCAATCGAGATAAGGGGAAGCGGAGCGGTATGGGCAGAGTCGCTGAAAGCCTTTCTGATATGGTGATTTTGACGAATGATAATCCCCGCGATGAGGTAGAAGAGACTATTATTGAAGATATTGAACGAGGATTTAATACCTTCAAAAAAGTTCCCGGTGAAAAATTAAAAAATTCCGGGAGTAAAAATAATTATTATAGCGTCATTCTTGATAGAAAAGAAGCGATACGAGTAGCCATTACAATTATGAAAGAAGATGATGTTCTTCTCATTGCTGGCAAAGGACATGAGGATTACCAAATTATGGGTTCAGAAGTTTTTCATTTTGATGACTATAAAATAGCGAGTGAGTTATTGCATGTATAAACAATTAACCATAGAAGAAATAGTGGAGGCTACCCACGGCAAGCTTGTGGGAACTGTCTCGGGTATTTGTAAAACAATTTCTACTGATTCTCGAACAATTACAAAAGATGATATTTTTATTCCTCTTAGGGGAAATAATTTTGATGGGCATAGTTATATTGAGGAGGCTTTTAGAAAAGGCGCAAAACTAACGCTTGCGCAAGACAATCATAAAATACCGAGCAACTACCCAGTGCTCTATGTAGATGATACACTGACGGCCTACGGACAAATTGCACATGAGTATTTACAAAAATTTCCATCGACAAAGATTATTGCCATTACGGGCAGTGTAGGAAAAACAACGGTTAAAGAGATGATCACGGCAATCTTAAAGACCCGATTTAGAGTAGAGGCCACCTATAAAAATTATAATAATAGAATTGGTGTTCCAAAAACAATTTTAGAACTCACCAGTGAGCCACATTTTATTGTTCTTGAAATGGGAACAAATTCAAAAGGTGAAATGAAAAGATTAGTAGGTATTGCCCCTCCACATTATTCATTGATTACCAGTATTGGCAACGCTCATTTAGAAGGCTTTGGGAGCATTGACGATATTGTACAGGAAAAGAGCGAGATTTTTTATGGAACACGAAAAGAAGGATATGCCTTTGTCAATCTCGATGATCCTCGTATAGTCGAGGCAAGTACGGGGGCAACGTGTAAAAAAATATTTTATTCGAGGAAGGAACATGAAGCGCCCTTTCAAATTAATTCATATGTTCAAAATGGTATTGGATGGAAGCTTGATGCTCGGCTTAAAAACGAAAACCTGGGCTTTCGATTGCCACTTCTGGGCTACCATAATATTATGAATGCGCTTGCTGCTCTGACTGTGTCCTATGTTGTAGGAGCAAGAAGCGAAGATATAAAAGCGGCGCTCGAACATTTTAAACCTCTTGATATGAGAGGAGAAGTGCTTTCATTTACAAAGGCTACAGTGTTATGTGATTGCTACAATGCAAATCCAGAATCAACAAAGGCAGCACTCGAGACTTTTAAATCATTGATTAAAGATGAGAAGGGGCTTGTTATTCTCGGAGATATGCTTGAATTAGGTACTGCCTCAGCAGAGCTTCATGCGAGAATGGCAACCACGATTATTGATAATGAATTTTCACATACAGTACTCATTGGAAATGAAATGGAATATGCCTACGAAGTGATGAAAAAAAAGAGCGCATCGGTAGATTATTTTTCGTCATATGAAAAAGCAAAAAAAACATTAGAAAAATTAATACCGGATTTTCATTGGATATTACTCAAAGGTTCGCGAGGAATGAAGCTTGAAAGAGTTATTGGTGATTTTTTTAGGGAGTAAGGATGTTATATCATTTATTGTATAGTTACAGTTTAGAGTTCTCTAATCTCTTCAATGTATTCAAATACATTACCTTTCGAACGGTGTGTTCAATTCTGACATCTATGTTTTTAGCATTTCTTATTGGTCCTTACTTTATAGAGCGATTTGCTCAAAAACAAATAAGCCAGGTCGTCAGGTCAGATGGACCATTAACGCATCTTACAAAAACAGGAACACCAACAATGGGGGGCATTTGGATATTAATCTCGGTTATTGTATCGAGTCTCTTATGGTCTCGACTCGATAATCCCTATGTGTGGATCGTACTCTTTGTTATTTCATCTGCTGGGCTCGTTGGTTTTATCGATGATTATAAAAAACTGCGTACCAATAAAGGTATGAGTGCAAAGGAAAAACTGCTTTGCCTTATACTATCAGCCCTTGTTGCATCATGCATTTTATATTTCATGGGCTTTTCAACAGAACTTGAATTGCCATTTTTTAAAAATATACAACCTGAATTAGGCATTGGTTTTATTGTATTTGCAACAATCGTTATTATTGCTACATCGAATTCTGTAAATCTGACAGATGGGCTCGATGGTCTTGCCATTGGTCCGGTTATCACTTCATCTCTTGCGCTTTTGGTGCTCTCCTATATTACGGGGCATATAAAAATTGCCGAATATTTAGGTGTATCATTTGTCGATGGTGCAGGTGAACTTTCAATTATATGCGGTTCAATCGTTGGGGCCGGAATCGGATTTTTGTGGTATAATACTTATCCCGCACAAGTGTTTATGGGCGATGTGGGATCATTGTCGCTCGGGAGCGCAATTGGCATCATCTCGGTTATAACAAAAAATGAATTGCTTCTCATTCTTATTGGCGGGGTATTTGTCATTGAAGCACTCAGTGTTATTGCACAAGTAGGTTTTTTTAAACTCACCGGGGGAAAACGAATTCTCCATATGGCACCACTCCACCATCATTATGAATTAAAAGGTTGGGCAGAACCAAAAATTATTGTGCGATTTTGGATTATTTCAATAATCTTGGCACTCTTTGCATTGGGGACATTAAAATTAAGGTAATGGTATGAACATTTTTGGATTAGAAGAAAATAAATATGATGTCGGGTTGATCGTTGCTGTATCAACCCTTATTGGCATTGGAATTATCATGATTTATAGTTCGAGTTCGGTATTTTCCGAAAAACATTACAAAACACAATACTATTTTATATTTAAACATATGGTGTATGTTCTTTTGGGAATAGGTGCCATGATCTATTGTAGTATCGTTGATCACCAGAAATTGCGTAAAGTATCGTATATACTGTTACTTGTTACTTTTATACTTTTACTCCTGAGCCTTGTTGGGCCTTTGAGTATTCGCCTCGGAGGATCACGGCGATGGGTTTCTCTCTTTGGCTTTATGTTTCAACCATCGGAGTTAGCAAAACTCGCACTCATTATTTATTTAGCCCATTCAATTAGTAAGCGAGGAGACAAGATTAAATCATTTGGTTTTGGTTTTGCTCCCAATATTATTATCGCAAGTGTTCTGTTGATTCTTATACTCATTCAACCTGATTTCGGAACAACATTTACATTAGGAACTATTGTGTTTTTAATGCTTTTTGTTGGTGGAGTTCGCATAAGTTATATTCTCGCCATTGTATTTTCTTCGATTCCACTCGTCTATTATCTCGTCATGCACTTTGATTATCGACGTAAACGAGTAATGAGCTTTTTAAATCCTTGGGAAGATCCGCTCCATTCTGGATTCCAGATTATTCAATCATTTATTGCAATTCATAGCGGAGGCATTACAGGCCTTGGGTTAGGTGAAGGCAAACAAAAACTCTTTTATCTCCCACAGGCGCATACCGATTTTATTTTTTCTCATATTGCAGAAGAAATTGGCCTTGCTGGAGGCTTTATTATTATATTTTTATTTTTTTTTATTTTTATCAAAGGCATGATGCTCTCCTGTAAGTTACGCGATAAATTTGCAAGCCTATTATGCTTTGGGCTTACCATTATTATTGTATTGCAGGCATTAATTAATATTGCCGTTGTTATTGGTCTTGTTCCTACTAAGGGCTTAACACTGCCATTTATTAGCTATGGCGGCTCGTCACTTATCATGAGTATGTGTGCGGCTGGGCTTCTTTTTAATCTTTCAAAAAATGGAGAATATCGATGAAGCTTCTCATCGCAACGAGTGGAACCGGTGGACATATATTTCCCGGCATTGCTGTAGCCGAAGAATGGAGAGCACGAAATCATTCATTTGATATTTTATTTGTGGGAACAAAAGAAGGTATGGAAAAAGACGTGATTCCATCTGAAGGATTTAAACTTCATTGCATGAGTGCAGGTAAAATTAAAGGGAAATCCCTGTTTCATAAATTTCGATCAATTCTTCGCCTTCCGGAAAATCTGAAAGAAGCACATGCCCTTATCAAAGAGTATAAACCCGATTTTGTTCTTGGAATGGGAGGGTATGCATCATTTGTTATAACAGTCGTCGCGAAATTGTTGGGAAAAATTGTGTGCATTCAAGAACAAAATTCTATGCCAGGACTTACGAATCGACTCGTAGGGCGGATCGCAACGCGAGTATTTATATCTTTTCCTAAGGCAGCTTCTTATTTTAAAAAAGGAAAAATAGTCGTGTGTGGAAATCCATTACGAAGGAAAGTTATTAGACTCATAGGTCAAAACATTTCGGATTCAAAAGAATTTCGTATTTTTATAACTGGCGGCAGCCAAGGAGCCCAGGGCATTAATAGAATGATTATAGAAGCGTTGCCATTAATGAGTTGGGCAAAAGATACGTGTACTTTTATTCATCAGGCTGGAAAGCATGGATTTGAGAATGTACAAAACGCTTATAAAGAGCATGGTTTCAAAGCGACTGTTTTTACTTTTACGAATTCTATTGGAGAAGAATATCAAAAAGCATCGCTCATTATATCACGAAGTGGGTCTGGAATATTTGAAATGGCGGCTCATGGCAAATGT
>CAZRKD010000041.1:0-10220 GCA_964600515.1 uncultured bacterium | reverse complement strand
AGTAGTCTTTATTTTGAACATTACTTCACCAATACTATGCCTGCATCATCTTTTAACCAAGCATTACGAGAAAATATTATTTCGTATGGGGAAAGAATAAACCTCGATTCGCGTGTGATTAAAGCATTTTTATCGTATTTATTTTTTGATACCGATGATTATGAATTATATATGAAACTTGATACACTTCTTGTTGGAAGAATTAGAAATAATTTCATACTATGCTTAGGACTCTTAAAAACCCTTCGACATTTATTGATCCCTACTGAAAATATTTTCTAAGAAGCGGTGGAATAAAGATATTTTCTATATTGAGCTTCTTGAGTTCATGTACTAATAATTCAATTGTGTCTTCTAATTTCAGTTTACTATCAATAAATAATTCAAGTTTTCCATCGTGTTTACAGAGACCGCCCGATGAATACTTTGGCATGAGCTTTACGTACTTCATATCAACGCCAAGCTTTATTGCCAGGTCTTCTAATAATTTTAAGACTTCTGTGTTATTCATAATTTAGTAGCATATTCCCCACACAAGCGCATCGTATATCCAGCCGACTTCGTCATCAACATCGAGTACTCGTAGCCATCGTCCATTTCTTTTTAAGCACCGAAAAGGAACTCCTTCTACAGCTTTCCAAATTGTTTCATAGTTCGTACCAGCGCCTTTTCGGATATTTGCTTCAGACGATTTGACTATTACAGCCGGTGTATTCGTGAGTGCTGATGCATTTATCCATCCAGTTATACCATTATAGCCTATGACCTTAATCCATTGTCTATCATTTGTTCTTGTAAGTGCTTTGAAAGGGGTGTATCTTCCAACTTTTTTTACGACTTTATAGTTATTGCCCGGGCCACTACGAACATAGGCTTTAACTTTTTGTACACTCATGTATTTTACCAAAGTACTGTCTACTGCCTTTAAAAGAGGTATCGACAAAAAGAATAGTACGAGTAATAATTTCATTGTATGTTTGTTGCTAAATATTTTTATACTAACTACTATATATCGTAAGTCATATGGATACTCAAGGTATTGTTAATTCTTACTCACGCGTAATTGGTGTCGATGAATCGGGAAAGGGAGATTATTTCGGTCCGCTCGTTGTTGCCGGAGTTTTAGTTTCTAAAAATGAAAGTGAAGAATTGTCTCACGAAGGAATTCGTGATTCGAAAACACTTTCTGAAAAACAAATAATTGAAAAGGCACAAAAGATTAGGGAAAAGCTTATTTCTAATGTTGTTGTTATAAACCCAAAAAAATATAATGAACTCTATGCAAAATTTAAGAATTTGAATCGGCTTTTGGCATGGGCACATGCACGAGTTATTGAAAATATTCTCGAGACTCACAAGGCCGATGCTGCAATCTCTGATAAGTTTGGTCATATTCCCCATGTTGAACGAGCACTTA
Organism: uncultured bacterium; assembly: GCA_964600515.1. Lineage (GTDB taxonomy): Bacteria > Bdellovibrionota_F > JAHFAK01 > JAHFAK01 > JAHFAK01 > JAHFAK01. The sequence goes on along the minus strand of CAZRKD010000041.1, from coordinate 8,803 downwards.
TGGAGAATGGAAAAAAAATTCATTTTATTTCAGAGACAAAAGCCGAAAAATATTTTGCTGTTGCCTGTGCTTCGATAGTGGCTCGATGGACATTTGTCAATGCTCTAAAAAATTTAAGTAGCGAAGCGGGTTTCGAACTCTCAAAAGGCGGCGGCAAAAATACCATTACCGATGGAAAAAAACTGATTGCGAAAGGACTTGACCTTAAAGACTTTGCAAAAATACATTTTAAAAATACAAAAGAGATTATGGGAATTGGTTAAGCACGATATATATGTAAAAAAAATTATATTATTTCGTTTGCTTCTTCCCTCTAAAAACATCACTGAGCAAACGAAATAATATAATTTTTTTTACATATATATCGTGCTTTTGTTCTTAGATTTTTTATTTCTTCTTCAGCGACGTTCCCGTCATCTCTTTCGGCTTTTCAATTCCCATCATATCGAGAATCGTTGGAGCAATATCTTGGAGAGAGCCATCTTTTCGAAGAGATCCATTCCATTCAGGATCAAAGAGAATAAAGGGAACGGGATTTGTTGTATGTGCTGTATGTGGCTCTCCATGAATATCGATCATCATTTCAGCGTTTCCATGATCTGCGGTAATAAGAGCCTTCCCATTTATTGGTTTTAACTCGTTTATAATTTTTGAAAGACATGTATCAAGAGCTTCGATTGCTTTGATCGTTGGTTCGATTTTTCCTGAATGACCAACCATATCAACATTCGCAAAATTGACAATGATGAGAGGGAATTTTTTATTTTTAATTTCGGTAATAATACGTTCAGTCACTTCATATGCGCTCATTTCAGGCTTAAGATCATATGTAGAAACTTTAGGAGATGGAATTAATACTCGTTCTTCGCCTTTAAATATCTTTTCATTACCGCCATTAAAGAAATACGTTACGTGTGCATATTTTTCTGTTTCAGCAATACGAAAATTAGGGATGTTATTTTTCTCAAGTACCTCTGCTAAAATCATATCAAGATTATTTGGCAGAAATACCATGGGAAGATTGAAATGTTCTGCATATTTTGTCATCGATAAAAAATGAATCTTTTTAACTTCCTGACGTTCAAAGCTTGTAAAAGTTTCTTGGGTAAGGCTCTCTGTTAATTGTCGTGCACGATCTGCACGAAAATTAAAGAAGAATACGCCATCGCCATCACTGATTCTTCCATTCGGCTTATCGCTGTTATTAACGACAACAGTAGGCAACATAAATTCATCGGATAAGTTATTCTTATATGAATATTCAATTGCATCGAGAGGATTTTTCGTAAAAGCTCCATTACCTAAAACGATTGCATCATATGCTTTTGAAATTCTATCCCAACGTCGATCACGATCCATGGCATAATAGCGGCCCATTATTGTTGCAATTTTTCCGCATCGTTCTTGTGTTAAAAAAGTTTCGAGTTCATGAATATAATTTATTCCGCTTTTAGGTGGAGTATCTCTGCCGTCTAAAAATGCATGAATACAACATTTTTTTATTCCATATGTTTTTGCTGCTTTAAGTACTGCATAGAGATGCGAATTATGGCTATGAACGCCGCCATCGGAAACAAGACCCATGATATGAAGCGTATTATTTTTAATTTTATTTAAAAAACTTTGTAACGTTTCTTTCTTATAAAATTCTTGAGAATCAATAGCCTTTGAAATTTTGACAAGATCCTGCATGACAATTCGGCCAGCGCCTATATTTAAATGACCGACTTCAGAATTTCCCATCTGCCCATCGGGAAGGCCTACTGATTCTGAAGATGAAAAAAGCACTGTATGGGCAGAAGTTGCAAGTAATGAATCAAAGCACGGCGTATGCGCCTCATAAATCGCATTGCCTTCTTTTTTTTCGGAATATCCCCAGCCGTCTAAGATAATTAAAATGATTTGCTTCACGTTCTTACCAGCCAAATGTTGCTTGCAGAGCTACTCGTAAATCACCTTTTTGGCGAATGAGTTCACCAACTTCTTCATAGTAAGCAGCTAAATCACCTTTAAAAAATTTGAAGTCGAGTGTGCCGCCGATGGTTGGCCTAAATTGATTGAGTCCGAGCCGTCCGCCGATGATTCTCTTTTTTCCGAGCCAACTCTCAACGCCCATGCTGACTTTTGACCAAAGCGACGTTGGCTGATTAATTTCACGAATATCGAGAGCAAAAATATTTTCGAGTTTCCAAAAGTCAAAATTCATTGCCCCACCCATTGCTAACGTTGACCGATCTTTATCGGTATCACCCGTGAGTTCAAGTTGTTGTGATTGAAAAACAATTCCAACTCGAGGGCGTGTATATGCAGCGATATCGGTTAAATAGGGAACATCCCACATATGAAAGAGGGTATCCCAATGGCTTTTTAAACCAATGTCAGCACCGAGTAAAAATCCTCGATTATCAAATGATTGGATAGTCTCATTAAAGCTATTAATGTTTTGAATACCGAGTACTTGGTCACCTGATGCAATTCTATAAACGGGTTTTACTGCTACTCCTACTTGTAAGAGCTTATCTTTATAGCCTTGGGCAAAGCCGATTCCCATTCCAAAATTAAATTTCCCATTGAATTCGATATTAGGAAAAACTCTATTACGGACATTCAAATCTGCCTCGACGCCAGGAAATACTTTAATGGCAAAATTTCTACGAGTATATCCTGGAGAAAGCATGATGCGTAGATATGCTGGTTTTCCCATATGTTCATTGGCTAAATTTACAATTTCTTCGGTTTGATCTGCATCAGAATCGTCGCTATTTCCAGCAGTATCAACGACATCGAGCATAACTTCGATAACACTCGTTGATAATTCAAAAATAGGATTTACAATTTCTACGCGATCAATTTTTACATCATCGAGCCCCGCAGGGTTATAGAATAAGGCATTTTCATCATCGCTTACCGCAACAAATGCATTTCCCATTCCTAAGGGCCGTAATCCTCTCATGAGGTGAGGAGTTGGTTCGGCATATGCCTTTGTTCCCACAATAATTATAAGTAATAAGAATAGGTATAATTTATTCATCCGTCCTCCAAGGGTTTATTTTTTATTTGCCATATTGTGTCGCAAGATACGCATCAACGATATCTGAAGGATCTCCACCGGCATCGAGTTGCGATTGCAAGGTTGATCCATCGCTAAAAAGAGTTTTAAGAACCGATGCATCGATACCCAACTGATCGGCAAAAAGTTCCGGAGTTTTAACCATGGAATCAATAAACGCATTTGCCTGATCATCGGTAATTTTTCCTGCTTCAAAATTTTCTTTACCACCGGCAATAACGCTACCAACGGTACTTAAAATAAAGAAATTAATGAGACCCTGAACCGCAAAAACTTCAAGGTCAGTTGAATTAGAATTAGACTCAGCAGTATCGTCAGTTGCAAACTTGGATGTATTTTTAAAATTATTATTATACGCATCGAGGACATTATTAGCGAGTTGGAAATCAGTTAGAGCAGTATCTGGATCAAGATCTTCAGGGATGAGATCATCAAAAATGGTAAATAACGATGAACCAGAGGACGAGCTTGTTTCTCCAGACTTTAATAGCTCAGGCCCCATTTTAATGAAACTTACTGCATGGCTACCTAAAATAGTTTCAGAATAAAGTATGTGAAAGAGTCGAATAAATGCCTTGTCTCGTTTTGCTACTCGTGGGTCTACGGTACTGCTACTAAAATAGGGTTCCAAAATCGCTCGTGCTTCAGTTGCATACTCTTTTAAGGTTTTAACTGCAGTAGCTTCATCAGATGAACTCGTCTCATCTTGGCAGTCCTCTTTACTTTCATCGCACACCGTAGGGCAGGTTCCTGCGGTTGAATCACACACAAGAACGGTGAAAAGTGATGTTGTTGTTACACTTGTTGTACCCAAATCAATAAATCCTTTATCAAGCTTAAACTTGGCTTCTTCGACTGCTTTTTCAAGATCATCGCCGGGGCATGCAACAAGGCATGAAAAGAGAAGAATTGAGAGAATACATACTATCTTTTTATTTTTTTTCATATACACTCCTTAAATTTCATATAAAATTTTACTACAGCCTTGATCTACCAATCAACATATTTTAAAGTAATTAAATTATGAATGATATGTATATAGAACTTCTTGCTGATTTAATTGCAAAAACGAATTGTATTCCCGCAACTCGTGAAACTTTGAGAGACCTAATTGAAATACCCGATGATGATACTCGAGGGGATTATGCATTGCCGTGTTTTAGTTTTGCAAAAATACTCAAAAAATCGCCCGAACAAATTGCAAAAAATATAGCTGAAGCTATCGTACTCCCAAAAGAATTTAGCAATGTTTTTGTTGTTGGTGGCTATATTAATTGTATGCTCAATAAAGAAATATTTATAGAAAATACACTTAAAGAATTGCTCATAAAAAAAGAAAATTATTTTAAACTGAATCTCGGCAATAATGAAATTGTTGTCCTTGAATATTCATCTCCTAATATTGCAAAGCCATTTAGCATTTCACATCTGCGATCAACAAATATTGGAAATGCCTTATATAAAATACTTACGTTTGTTGGGTATAATGTCATTGGAATCAATCATGTTGGTGATTGGGGGACGCAATTTGGAAAGCTTATCGTAGCATATAAACGATGGGGGAGTGCTGATTTTCTTAAAGAAGATCCCATAAAAAATCTTTTTAATCTCTATGTACGATTTCATAAAGAAGCCGAACATGATCCAAAACTCATTGATGAAGCACGTGAGAATTTTAAAAAAATGGAAGAAAAAGACGAAAGTCTCCTCGATTTATGGAAATGGTTTAGTACGGTGTATCTTAATGACTTTAAGAGAATCTATGCTGCACTTGGTGTTCGATTTGACCATATAACGGGTGAAAGTTTCTATAATGATAAAATTAATTCTGTATTCGAACTTCTGCGATCAAAAAATCTTACACACATTAATGAAGGAGCATTAATTGTTGACCTTACAAACTATGATATGCCTCCTCTGTTAGTTAAAAAGAGCGATGATTCAAGCCTCTATGCAACCCGTGATTTAGCAGCTCTTTTGTATCGAAAAAAAGAATATAAATTTACGAAGATTTTATATGTTGTTGGTGCTGAACAAAAACTCTATTTTAAGCAGCTCTTTAAGACCATTGAATTAATGGGGTTACCATGGGCTTCTCTTTGCACACACATTGATTTTGGACTTTTTCATTTCAAAGAAGGTAAAATGGCATCGCGAACGGGTAATATTATTGAACTTGAAAAAGTCATTCAAAAAGCAAAAGAACTTGCGCTTCATACAATCAATGAGAAGAATCCTGAATTAGAAGGTAAAGAAAGCATTGCAGAGAGTATTGCTATTGGAGCAATAAAATTTTCTGACTTTGCTAGTAAACGAATTAAAGATGTGCTTTTTGACTGGGATGAAATGTTACGGTTTGATGGAGAAACCGGCCCTTATTTGCAATATACGAATGTCAGAATTTTGAGTTTACTGCGGAAGTTTGGAAAAGATGTTGATGATCTTGATTGTGAATTATCAAAACTAGAAACAAACGATGAATTTTTACTTGTCAAAGCATTATATAATTTTACCTCTAAACTTTTTAAAGCTGCAACGGAATATGAGCCATCTTATATTGCACAAGGCTTAATTGATATCGCAAAAAAATATAATAAATTCTATAATTCATGTCGCATCCTAGAGGTTAAAAAACCAATTGCTGAAGCACGTATTGCGCTTTCGTACGGAACGCATATTGTTTTGAAACTTGGATTATCTCTCCTTGGAATTTCAACGCCTGAGAAGATGTAGCTTTTTTGTTGTAATTTTTCTTCATTTTTAGTATATACGTCTTTGCAATGAAAGCACAACAGGCAAAGGAAATTCTCTACGAAATTTCATATTTTTTAGGGAAAAAGAAAGAAATAAATACGATTATTGATGCCCTTCAAGACAATCTTTCATCTGATTTTCATGCGCCATCTGTAGATATTCATAATGATACAAAAAAGTTACTTTTACACCAAAAAGATGAATTAATCGATAAATTTGAGAGTTTAAGCCTCATCCTTCCCGATACTTTTAATAAAGATATTAATAAGTTAATGACTAATCTCGAAAAAGCACGAGCAGATATCACTGCTTTTGTTAAAGAGCCATATAGAAATGGAGAGTATAAAGCTCTCACAACATTACTCGAAGCAACTAAAAATGATCTTGGGAGCTTAGTCGAAGCTCACATTACATCTCGATCAGATATAGCAACTCCACGACAGCTTACGAATATTGAGCATAAACTCAAAATTGAAAATGGCATTATTATTTTTGAGCGAAATTCGCTCCAACTCTATCGTCGTTTATGGCATATGTTTGGAGGATTTTCAGTTGCATTCTCTTATTGGTATTCGGGAATGAGTAAAGACTATGCGCTTATACTTTTAGGATTAGTTACGATTGCAACATTTACTATAGACTCGTTACGTTTAGTCTTTAATAAACTAAATGACCGAGTATTACGCGATTTTCGATTACTCATTCGTGAAGATGAAAAAAATTCGCTTTCTGCCATGACCTATTATCTTGTGGGGAGTTGGCTTTCGATATTTCTTTTCCCAAAATTTATCGCAACCCTCGCCATTTTCTTTCTTGCATTTGCCGATCCAATCGCATCAATAGTTGGCATAAAATATGGACGAAAAAAATGGAAATGGGGTAAAACCTATGAAGGATCAATAGCCGCATTCATTACCTGTTTTTTCCTCAGTTTTATTTTCCTCCTCGGTTTATTTGAAGATTCGCTGGTGAAGACGCTTTTATTTTCAACCGCATTTGGACTCGCAGGAACGTTTGCCGAAACTTTTCCACTCAAGATCGATGATAATCTCGCAATTCCTGTTATTTCAGGAACCATCATGTGGCTTTTCTTCTATTTTATTTAATAAGTAAAAATAGAATTCCTAAGATAATTCTATAATAACCAAAGAAACGAAATCCGAATTTTTCAACAAAGGCTATAAATGTTTTAACCGCAAGAAGGGCAAAAATAAATGCGCTGATGCCGCCAGCAAGTAATATTCGTAGCTCTTCTCCATTAAAGAGATGACCTGTTTTAAAAAGATCATATCCCGTGGCAACAAACATTGTTGGTATGGCGAGAAGAAATGAAAATTCAATTGCTTCTTTTTTTCCTAACCCAGAATAAATACCGCCAATAATAGTAGCCGCTGATCGCGAAACTCCCGGCATCATTGAAATGCACTGAAAAAGACCGATTTTGATACTTTTCCATAGGGAAAGATTATCGATTGATGTTGATTTATTTTTGTCGTGATCGACCCAGCCATTTAATAGAATAAGAATTATACCTCCTAATATAAGATTAACACTTACAACATAGCTATTAAATAAATATGTTTTAATAAACGAGTAAGCTAAGAGTCCAATAACGAGGGTTGGAAAAAATGCAATTGCTAATGTGCGATAAATGCGAACATTTATTATGAATCGTTTATAGTACAAAAATAGAACGGCTAGAATTGCGCCAAGCTGAATACTGATTTCAAAACTTTTATGAAAATCATTATTCGAAATTTTCATAAATTCTGATGCTAAGATCAGATGCCCCGTTGAAGAAACGGGTAAAAATTCAGTAAGGCCTTCAATAAAACCTAATATGATTGCTTCAATAAGAGACATTACGCGATTTCTCCCAATCGCTTCATGACAAATTCATGGCCCAAAGATTCCAAAAACCAGCCAGCTTTGGGGCCACGAGTTTTGCCTAAGAAGATAAGATATATTGCTTCGAATCCTTCTTTGGGGGATGCACCTATTGTTTGAATGATCGTATAGAGAAGATTATGAATTGCTTCTCCGTTCAAATCTATTGTTAATTTTCCACGCAATTCTTCTAGTATTTTTTTTTGATTGTCATTTAAATGCTTTGCTTCATCTGGGAGTGTTTTTTTAAGTTCAAATTTTACTTCATCTGGAGCGAATTTTTTTACCCAACTAAATGCATAATGAGCTCGTGACTCAAGTTCTGTTTCATGAAAATTTGTATAACCGGTTCTTTTCAAAATATCTTTAATGAGATTAAAATTATTGTTAGTCATTTGTACAAGCGTAACCATGTGTTTATACGGAACACCGACAGACGATATTTCTTTTAGTTTTGAAAGATGATAGGCGCGTTCATTTTTATTGCTTTCACCATCATCGTATTCATTAATTAAATTAAAGATAGGCAAACCGGGATCAAAAACAAAGGCTTTTTTGGGTTGTGTTTTAAAAATCATGTAGCGCAAAACTTCAGGAGGAACGACTTCAAGCATTTCATCGATGGTCACCACATTGCCTTTACTCGATGACATATCACCTTGGCCTTTTAAGCTAATCCATTCATAAACAATAGGGAAGGGCGGTTCTTTCCCAAAGACCTCTTGTACAATACGTTTACCCGTATCATATGAACCACCGTCGGTTGCATGATCTTTTCCAAATGGCTCAATAGTAACTCCCAAAACACTCCATCGTGCGGGCCAATCAATACGCCAGGTAAGTTTTCCATTGCCTGCAATCGGCACTGTTCTTGTATCTCCGCATGTACAAACATATGTAATTGTTTCGTCTTTTTCTGAAAAGCCGGTAAGTTTTGTAGTATTATTTTTTCCACAATGTGAACAAAGGGGGAGATACGGACTCCATTCTTCATCTGTTTCTTTTCCTGTTTCATCATTTAAAATTTTTTTTATACTTTCCGTTTTTTTGAGAGGCTCTATAACAGCCTTATTCATTCTGCCTTTCGCATAG
>CAZRKD010000040.1:4301-10238 GCA_964600515.1 uncultured bacterium | reverse complement strand
GCCTAGTCTCGTGGGCTCGGAGATGTGTATAAGAGACAGGTTATAGTCGTACTCTCTATTAATTCTTGAAAAACTTGTATTGTACATACTTTCCTTAACTTTTTTTCATAGCATCATTTCCTAAGACTTGCTTTTAGTAATTATATAATATATATTTCTTATTAGTATGTTTTTTCGTACTTTTAAGAAATGAAATTTATTGAATTCAAAAAAATATTTGAGGCCTATAGTATATTTTCTCTCTCGGACATCCGTGCAGTTGAATCGGGATTTTATCGCGAGCGTCTCAATGATTGGCAAGATAAGGGATACATTAGAAAAATTATCAATAACTATTATCTATTTACCGATGAAAAAATTGATGAAAAAATGCTCTTTTTTATCGCTAATAAGATCTATTCGCCATCCTACATATCACTTGAAATGGCATTGTCCTATTATCAGATCATTCCTGAGAGTGCTTATATGATCACCTCTATTGCAACGAAAAAGACAATGCGCTTTCAAACATCCCTCGGATCTTTCTCCTATACCCATAGTATGCCAGCATTATTTTTTGGCTATATTCTTATGAAGGCACACAAACATTTTTTTAAGATTGCAACTCCCGAAAAAGCGCTCATTGATTATTGTTATTACAAGATGTGGCCACGGGGATACGATGATTTTTTAAGCTTACGAATCGATCGTGATATCCTCAATGATCGTATTGAAAAAAATCAATTGAAAAGCTTTGCAAAACACTATAACAATAAGGCTTTTGCGCAAAGGATAGATAGGTTCTTGGAGTATAGTACACATGCTTGATATACATCATATAGAAACTTTTTTTCCCGAATATCTTCGCTCGTTTGAAAAACATATGCTCCGAGAATATCTTCAGTACAAAATTCTTGAAATTATCTTTGATTCGCCATATCGCACCATGCTTACGTTTAAAGGAGGCACCGCAATTCATATTGTCCACGGGAATACACGATTCTCAGAGGGTCTCGATTTTGATCGCGCCGAAATGAGTTTTGACGATTTTAAAGCACTCATTGATCTTATTCAAAAAAAACTGCATCTTGAAGGATATGATGTGGAAACGAAGCTTCGTTCTAAAACTTCTTTAGGTGCTTCACTAAAGGTTCCAAAAATATTATACGATAACGGTATTTCTCCATTACCCGCTGAAAAACTCATGATAAAAATTGATACTGCTCTCAATAATTTTAGTTATACTCCTCATCACATTATTCTTAATAAATTTGATGTATTTATACGAATTAACGTCGTTCCTCTCGATCTTTTACTAGCACAAAAAATTAATGCCTTTTTTTCAAGAAAAAGAACCGTGGGCCGAGATATATATGATATTGTTTTTCTCCTGGGAAGTACAATGCCCAATTATGATTACCTCAATGAAAAGCTCAGGATTTCTTCTCTCAACAGCTTAAAAGAAAAACTTATAGAAAAAGCAAAAAAATGTGATCTTCCGATACTTGCCCATGATGTTGAACCTTTTTTATTTCGATCTCAAGACGCAAAAAAAATTCATTATTTTTTAGATTATGTTGCATCGCTTGTTCAATAAAATTGACAAATTAAATGCATCTGTTAGCATTCTCATTTTTATAATAACAATTATTTTGGAGGGTAAATCTATGTTAAGAAAAATATTGTATTTATTTTTTGTAGTATTTTTATTCAGTATTCTTTCATGCGCAAAAAAGACTGATGTTACCGGAAAAACATCGGGTAAAGATGGTAGAGAAAATGCATCATTGGAAGGCAATGAAACATCAGGCGGGCAAGATACCGATGCAATTGCAGAAAATGAAGAAGCAATTATCTCTCAACTCGATTTTACGCGGATTCATTTTGAGTATGATCAGTTCACGTTAACCTCTACTGCAAAAGCAGTTCTTGATCATCATGCAGAGTTACTCAAAAAATATCCAAAGATTGTACTCAAGATCGTCGGCCACTGTGATGAACGAGGAAGTAACGAATACAATCTCGCTTTAGGAAGTAAACGAGCACAAGAAATTAAAAATTATCTTGTCACACTTGGGGTTACCGAAAATCGTCTTATTACCGAAAGTCTTGGTGAAGAACAACCGGTAAAACTTGAAAAAACCGAAGAATCATTTGCTTTCAATAGACGAGGCGAATTTAGCGCACAGAAATGAAAAAAATAATTATTATACATTTTCTTTCATTGCTCCTCCTTACCTCTTGTCATACCAAAGAAATTAATTATCTCAATAATGAAACGAATGCATTACGTGAGGATTTTAAGAAAATGAATGCGCTCGTTAGAGAAGAACTTGAACGAAGAATAGTAACGATCGAAGATACGCTTTCAAGTACGATCAAAGATACTCGCCAGACTGCTGCAAATCGCGGCGCATCTCTCTCTTCAGTCCAAGCGGAATTAGAATCGCTCAAAGGCTCTTTAGAAGAGCTCGATCACAAGATTGCAAAAAGAATTGAGCCTATTGAGGGAGAACTTGCAAAACTCATTGCAGAAAATGAAAAAAATAAATCATCGACAGATAACGATAGTACAATCAAAAAGAATCTCGAGGCAACAATACAAAATCTTGAAAAAGATGTTCAATCTCTAAGAAAGAATTATACCGATCAACTCGAAAAGATTCGAAAAAAAATCGATGCGCTTCTTGCATCAACGACAAAAGAAAAAACAAAATCATGATCATCCTTGCAATCGAATCATCATGTGATGAAACAAGTATTGCAATTCTTGAGGACAAAAAATTATTAGCCCATACGATTGCATCACAAATTGCTATCCATCAATCATTTGGTGGTGTTGTTCCTGAAATTGCATCACGGCATCATGATAAAATTATTCTTTCGCTCATTGAAAAAACACTCGCTGAAGCTTCTCTAAAACTTTCTGATATAAATAGTATTGCAGTAACAAACGGTCCAGGATTACTGGGATCTCTCCTTGTCGGACTTCAAACCGCAAAGGGGCTTGCACTTTCGCTTGGAATTCCAATTATTATAGGAATCAATCATATTGAAGGACATTTACTGTCGGCTCTTTTTGAACATGATATTTCATTCCCCTTTTTAGGGCTTATAATTTCCGGAGGACATTGCCTTCTCTATGAAGTTCAGGATTTTGGAAAGTATATACAATTAGGTTCTACGCTCGATGATGCTCCTGGCGAAGCGTATGACAAAGTCGCACGACTTTTAAATCTCGGTTATCCTGGTGGGCCAATTGTTGAAAAACGAGCGCGCGAAGGGAAAATTGATCTTAAATTTCCGATTCCAATGTATAACGACTCATCATATAATTTTAGTTTTAGTGGCCTGAAAACCGCTGTTTTGCATTATCTCAAAAAAGAAAAAAGAGTGAGTGAGGAACTTATCAATTCCATTGCATATAGCTTTCAAAAATCTCTTATTGAAGCATTAGCGATTAAAACCTTTAAGGCCCTTGCCGATAAAAATATTTCTCGTCTTGTGGTGACCGGAGGCGTAGCAAGTAATAGTGCGCTTCGTGAAAAGTTTCAAGACGAAGGAACACATTCCAGAATCGATGTTTATTTTCCCAGCAAAATTTTATGCACTGATAATGCAGCAATGATTGGATATGTTGCGTATGAGAAGGCAAAACAAGGATTATACAATGACCTCATGCTCGAAGCCTTTGCGAATCTTTCATTATGATCTTGAAAGGTAGTTTTTTGAATAAAGTATATCTCTTTTGCACTTTATTTTTCTTTGCGTACGGTAATGTTCAAGCTCTCAATGAAATAGATGGCACGGTTTCAGAATATCTCTCACAAGATCCTTTATTACCTCAAGACTTTGACAAAGCATGGGGGATAGCAACTGAGCCCCTAGTTCTTGGGGGAGCAATGCTCGTTACCTGGGGTACAGCAACACTACTCAAAGATAAAACATTATCACTTGCCATGGAAACATCACTTCTATCATTTGTTATATCTATGTCCATAACCACGGGATTAAAATATGGAATTAATCGAGAACGGCCAAACGGAGGAGATCATTCTCTGCCAAGTGGACATGCAACCGCAGCTTTTTCAACTGCTACCGTGTTCAGCAATTTTTATGAGTATGAAGTTGGTATACCAGCTTTTGCTCTTGCTTCATTTACTGTATTTACAAGACTTGATCAGAGCGAACATTATCTGACGGACGTGTTACTCGGTGCAATCATAGGAACAGGCATTGGCTTAGGAACAGCTCATTATTATAAAAAATCAAAAGAAAAAAAGACTGCTTTTATCACACCTATTATTTCTGAAGAAGGTCTTGGTCTGTCTTATTACCAATTGTTTTGAAGTTATACAGTACTCCATCGAGAACACAAAAAAATTGCGCACCTAGAAAATTATACGATTAAGAAATAGACCCCGATATCAACCACTGCGACAAGAATGCCCAATTTGATAACTATTTTTCTGTATAAAATTAGAGGGTTTTTAGAATATTATCATATTTTCAATAAGTTATAATATTGGCATGGATTTTGCAGGAATCTATTATTAGAGAGTAATTATGATGAAAAAATTACTTATAATAATTGGATTAATTTCAATAACCGTAATGAACTGCGGGAATGAAGGCTTTGTTGAGGGGACATTTAATAATGTCCCATACAGACTCAATGTACCCAATGTAAAAGCCATTCCTGGCGGGGGAAGTTCATTATATGAATCAGTATATCCGGCCGTCGTCTCTGGGGGTTTAATTGTCTATGTTTGTAAAACCGTAGGGAAAGACAAAAGTACCTGTGATGGTATTGTTCTTGTCGTACAAGATGTAAACACGGTACTTTATGAAGGCCTTCAAATCATTCCTGGCAACGTAACCTGTACTTTTTATTACACTACGGATGGGGGAAATGTTACATCAGAAGCAGTAAGTGGGGAGGTATTCTTTGATACAATTAGCCCCTATAACGGAGATCAAGTAACGGGCTCCGGATATTGCAACTTTGCCGAAGGAAGCATGTCATTTGATTTTTCCACAAAGATCGGGCTATAATTTATTTATGCCAAAAATGATTTCATGGGATGAAGTACAAAAAAAATATAAAGATCAATGGGTAGCATTTACTGAGTGGGTAGAAGATGAACATGGTGATGTTATGAAAGGCTCTGTTGCTTATAGTAACCCAAGTCAAAAAGAATTTTATAGGTACTTAAAAAAAACTATCCGTCCCAAAATAAAAAAAATAGCAACACGATTCACGGGGAATGTCCGAGGACCCTTCTTCTTTGGATCATGAAATCAACTGAACCTTATTACTATGATCCTAAGAAAGATGTAATTCATATTCCAGGAAATATCTATGGACCACTTGGAGAACAAAATATTCGATTTGCTTTTGATCCTGGTTCATATCGTACAATTATCAATACAAGCATTTTGGATTCTATCGGATATCAAGCTACAGGAGATAGCTCAAAATTGAGTACTTCGTCCATTATTGGAAAAGAATGGGGATATTCTTTACTCATTAAAAAATTATCTATCCTTCGTTTTGAATTTTCAAATATTAATATTGCAAGCTTTGATCTACCTGAAAAATATGGGATTGATGGCCTTATGGGTTTAGATTTAATTGAAAAATTTGAAATTACGCTTCGTCATCGAGATCACTGGATTCAATTTAATCTTCTATAGATCGAATTATTTATTCTTCTTTTACATATTTCCTTATTAACCAATGGCGTTCAAGGGCTTGCAAAACCTTTTTTGCCTCTTGGGCTACTTTTTCAAATTCATTGAGTAACTGGGGAATGCGCGGCGATGCTTTTTCCACATCATCGCCAATTGCATTGAATTTGGTAAGTAATGTCTTGAGATCTCCGATAATTACATCAATATCTTGAAGCGTTTTATCTTTAGAAACGTTTAGCGCATGAGCGACCTCTTTCATATCAG
>CAZRKD010000040.1:0-4291 GCA_964600515.1 uncultured bacterium | reverse complement strand
AGAACTCGCGCCTTCGATATTCTCAAAGATCTTGCCTCGATCATTCAAGAGCTTGCCAATGCTATGATTGCGATCTCGTACGTTTGCTACAACTCGATCAATATCATCAATCGTCGATTTGAATTTAATAAAACCTTCGTCTCCATAATCAAGTGTATGCGAGAGCTTCACAAATGAGTTTTTTGCCGTGCCGGTCATATCCTGAAATTTTACAAATGATTCATCGATGAGTTTTAAAATATCGCTAATGGCTAATTTTTCGATAAGCTCTGAAAGGCCTCCATAAATTTCTCCGGGAATTCCGCTATTTGCTTGCATGAGAGCTTCTCGCGGTGATCCAATGGTAATCTCTAGTAAATTGCGACCAATGAGTGTAGGGTTTTTAATAATCACATGGCTATCGGCTCTCACGAGTCTCTCATGTTCTTTTTTAATATAAAATGAAATCTTAATTTTATTGTCTTCATTAAAAACAAGCTCAGTAACTTGCCCCGCATCCATGCCTGCAATCAGGACTTTCGTTCCACTCCGAATTCCCATGGTCCGATCAATAATCGTGTAAAAATATTTTTTTGCCGTAAACCATTCTTTATTGAGTCCAATTGAAGAAAGAAGGACAATGAGAATTAAAATGACGACAATAACGAATATTCCAACAAGCCGGTTTATGTTTCTAAAGCGAATCATATTATTGGTTTTAGTAGCTATTTTCTATAGGCTGTATTCATTTATATCCGAAAAATGTCTTCGAATATCTCGATTTTCAAAGAGAAGAAAACTACAACCTAATTCCTGTTCTTTTTTAATTATACCAGAAATTAATTCAGTACTCAAATTGAGTTTTGAAAGATCATAATCAATAATAAAAATTTTAGGACTTTTGAATAAGAGCATAATAAAATATGTTTTACGCTTTTCATCGAGAGTCATTTCATAGGGAAGCTTTGTTAAAGCGTTATCAATTTTAAACTGTTCTGCATAATACATTGCCCTTTTGTAGAGTTCTTTTTGTGGTCTTTTATGTAAATACTCACCAAATAGAATTATATTTTCATATGCATTTAAATTATTGAGTAATACAACACTTTTATTGGTGAAAGATCCGAAATTTTGTCGATAGGCGAGAAGATCTTGATGCTTTGTAAAGGGAATTAAAGCATTATTAAAAAATACGCTTCCCTCAGCTGGCTTCTTGAGCCCTAATACAAGATCAATAAGACAATCTCTTTTTTCGCTATTCTCCGAATCAATACATGATATCCCTCGAGGAATCGTTAATGAAAAATTGTTAAAAATAACTGCTTCATTATTTGTTTGAGTTATATTTTTTAAGGTAATCATATAGTCTGTAGTTATACTAAGTCTAATTCAAAATGATAACAAGGCGGCTAGGAGAAGACTACGCAAACGTACATCTTTAGTACGTCGAGGAGTCGACGACGAAGCCAACGCAGTTAGCGTTTGAATGCGACTTAGTATAAATCATATTTCAAGCATGCCGCTATCAAAGGTTAACACCGCAATAATTCCATCGATGAGAAAACATATCATAATGGCTTCAACAACAGATTTTGTTGTTGCCTGCGGAACATATATTGGAGAACGTTTAATGTTAAGGCCATTAAATGCACTGACAATTGCAATAACACCACCAAAAAGAATTCCCTTAGCCATGTTAATGATAATGTCATTAATATATAATGCATTTAATACTTCTCCGGTCAGTTCGGAAAAAGAAATTGAAAGAACAAAATGGGAAACAAATATTCCACCCAAAACCGCAACAAATGAAAAATAAATTGAAAGGCAAAACGTAGCCGCGACAACAGAGAGAACTCGTGGAAGAACGGTAATGTCAATAATATCAATCCCCTGATTTTCGAGAAAGAGAACTTCTCCATTAACTTTCATATTGCCGAGTTCTGTAGCAATTGCTGTCCCCGATCGTCCAATAATGATAAGTGCGATGAGTAGTGGCCCGAGTTCGCGTACAATAATAACAACAAGAATGCGACTCACAAATTCGCTTACTCCAAACTGGCTCGAAAAAGTAAGCGATTCAAAAATAGTGACTGCTCCTAAAAATAACGAGAGCACCGATGCAAAAAACGTTGCCATAACTGCCGTAAAATAAAACTGACGTATTATTTGCCTGATGGTAAATGGATTAATAAAATGAAACGTACACAATGCTTTCCCGACTAATAAAAGAAATACACCTAAATCTCCGACATAATTATAGTGACGTTTGAGATAATTCTTTAGGGTGTCCATTTATGGAGCAATTTCATACTTTTTAATTTTGGAAAGTAACATCTTTTCGCTTAGCCTTAGACTCTGTGCAGTCTTTAGAATATTCCCTCGATTTTTAGAAAGCTCGGCTTGAATGCGCATCTTCTCTATTTCATGGAGTGATTGGGGAGTTTTTTGGGTATCCTTAAATTCGAAGAGTGTTTTATCGGCAATTTTTTGTGGCTTAAAGAGGAGAGCATCTTCAGTAATCTTATCCCCTCCACTGATGACAATCGCTCGATTAATAACATGTTTTAATTCACGTATATTATAGGGCCATGAATATTCGGTGAGTTTTTTTACTGCATCCTTGGTAATCAGCGATGCTTTTTCATCAAGAGTCTCAAGGGGAAAAAGTTTTGGAGAGCTCTCACGAATAAAATGCTCGGCTAAATTTCGAATATCTTTCTTACGATCTTTCAGCGGTGGAATTTCAATTTCAAGAGGCGCAATGAGTTCATAGAGTTCACGCTTAAAATTGCCCTTATGTAATTCATCAAAAAGCTTAAACGAAGCAGATGATAATAATCGAAAATTCAGCGGAATCTCCTCTTGGCCACCGAGGCGTTTCAATTTCATGGTCTCAAGTACACGGATAATTTTTATTTGTGTATCGTCGGGAAGTGCTATAATGTTTTTTAAATAAAGCACTCCGCCATCTGCCTTTTCAAATGCACCTTTACGTAGTTGCTGTGTGCTCGTAAAATATCCTTTTTCGTGACCGAATAATTCGCTCTCGATGCTTTCTTTTACCACATTCGCACAATCAAAAACGATATATTGCGCAAGTCGTCTCGACGATGTTCGAAATACAATATTTGCTAAGGTTTCTTTTCCCACGCCAGGTGCCCCGTAGATAAAGAGCGGAACCTCAATCCGAGAAAGCGCTGTAATAAGAGCAAATATATCTTTCATTGCCGTTGATTCAGAAATCATCCCTTCAAGATTATCTCCCGTATATGGCTTAATTGCCTTTGACGTGTCTTCAGCGATAAATTGGATAAAAGATTTTCCTATTTTAATTTCAGCATTAAACGGCAAGGGGATTTCTTCTTCAATGGGCATATCATTCACGTATGTTCCATTGGTACTGCCTAAATCTTTGAGAAAATAGCGATTATTTTTATATTCAATTCGGCAATGAAAAGACGATGCAAAGTTATCGGTAATCACAATATCATTGGTTTTGTGATAGCCAATTGAAACTGTTGGTTTGATCATATCGTAACGGACAGCGCTCTTTTCTTGATCACGAAAGGTAAAAACTCCTTTTTTACCGACAAGCGTTTTCGTTAGTGTATCATATTTTGTAACAGAAATGGGATCGCAATCAACGGTTTTAATTTCTTCAGTTGTATCTTCCTGCCCCTCGGCATCAAAATGAACCTTCCATGTACCTACTGCAACCTCATCTTTATTTTTGAGTTCATAACTAAATATTCGCTCACCATTCACATAGGTTCCATTGGTACTTTTATCAATGAGAATAAAATTATCTTGTTTTTTATTAATGACAAAATGATAGCGCGAAATATTGATATCCGGAAGGCTTATATCATTATCATTTGACCGCCCGATCGTTGTTTCATCCTTATCAATGACAAAACGTAAAAGCTGCTCTCCATCCTTATAGAAAATAAGCTGTGCCATACTTATATGATAAAGCACTGGCCGGATAAGAGCAAGCAAAAATTGTTTTATAGAAAACTTGTTAAACTAAATTCGTGTTATAGCAAGCGCAAAACAAAAATGTGTAGCCTTTTAAAGATATTCCTATTATACTCGACATTTTAGGAATGTACTCCATTTTCGTCGGGTGATTCTGGTATGTACCCATTATATTAATGATAAGAATCGATTACATCATTACCCACTTTATCTTGCTGCGCAATTTCCTCTGTAGAAAAGCTTACCAAAATAATGATCAGTATGTTTTTAGAGACTTTTATTGACTTTTTAACTGAAATAGTTTACTTTAGTTATTATCGAGATTATTTGG
>CAZRKD010000039.1:0-10277 GCA_964600515.1 uncultured bacterium | reverse complement strand
GGCTATGGCGGTTAATTGTGCTTTCTTTATTTGAGGAATTTTTTCAGTTTGCTCTTGATTTAGATAGAAGACAAATTCCCCAAGCGTAAGTGAAGTAAGGGCTTTGACCATCCCAAATGCTTCACCCGCATGTGAATGTAAAAATTTTTCTATTGTTTGGCTTATAGGTCGATTTAATGAAGATGAGGGTAATGGTTCTTTTTGTTCTATTATAGGTATTGCATGAGGGAGTTTAAAAATGTTTTCGCAAGGGAATATTTCTGCAAAAGAAGCACAAGGGTAAGTTAAAATAACAAACAGTATATATATTTTCTTCAGATATTTCATGATCCCCACGTCATATATGTATGACATGATTATTATTTTGTAAAGTTTTATATGCATTTGTGTTAGATGTTTAGATTGACAGATAGTGTTTTTAAATCAATTATGGTACAATCATATGAAAAAAGTTGTTTTTTTGTTCGGTTTAGTTCTCATTGGAGGGATATTAGTAGTACGCTTTGTTACTATTAAATCACCTGAAATTCAAAGGGAGCAGCCCCCAGTTGTTTGTTCGACTGATAATGCTACAACCTATAATTTCCAAATTATCAATCGTGGCTTTCCCTGTGAGAAAATAGTTGCAATTGGGCAAGCATATCAAAAAGAAATAAAACCGATTATTACAAAAAAATGCCTTGCCTGCCATGGTCACGTTGATCGTCTTCCACTCTATACAGCAGTTCCACCGGCTTCATGGCTCATTCATCATGACCAAAATGAAGCAAAAGAATACATGGATATGAGCTTTGATTTTCCGTTTAAGGGCACTGGCTCGATAACCGAAGATTTTGAAAAAATCGAAGAAATCATCGAAGAAGACGATATGCCGCCCTTTCGCTATATTATTATGCATTGGCAATCGCGATTAACCAAAGATGAAAAAAAAGTTATTCTTCGATGGGTTAAAGAAAGCCAAGAAAAATTAGGAGAATAAAAATATATATGCAACAACAATCATTTCAAAATCTCTTAGGGCCCGAAAA
The DNA here is from genome assembly GCA_964600515.1 of uncultured bacterium. GTDB lineage: Bacteria > Bdellovibrionota_F > JAHFAK01 > JAHFAK01 > JAHFAK01 > JAHFAK01. The sequence goes on along the minus strand of CAZRKD010000039.1, from coordinate 9,249 downwards.
TAACTGCTTTGGATGTGGTATGAATAATGAACGAGGCTTGCGTATCAAAAGTTTTTGGGAAGGCAACACTGCCATCGCAATGTTCAATCCAGAGCCACATCACTGCGCCGGATCTACTCAAATTGTGAATGGCGGAATTTTAAGCGCACTCATCGATTGTCACTGTAATTGCTTTGCCATGGCCGATGCCTATAAACACGAAGGACGCGAAATCGGAACTAATCAAAAAATTTGGTATGTAACAGCAAATCTTAATATTTCTTTCAAAAAGCCTGTGCCGATTGATGCTCCAATATATTTGAAAGCTATAGTAAATAAAATTGATGGACGAAAGACATGGATGAATTGCGAATTATTTTCGAAAGATGTTCTGTGTGCTACGGGCGAAGTATTGTCTATTCGGTTAATCAAGTAGTGAAATCATTTTGACAGGATTTTCTAAGGCATCTTTGTGTGAAATTGAAATTATATCAGGTGCTACAGAATAAACATAATCATCCATAATAATACTTCTCGAAACGTGTGAATCTGATTCGGTCCACCAATTAGAGCAATCATTTTCAGAATTATGCCCCGTATAGGGAATTTCGCCTTTTAATTGAAATCCGCTATCAAGAGTGACAGTATAAACTCGCAATCCATTGAAAGTCATCGTCGAACCATACGAAGATCCTTCATCACTTTCTTCACAAATTGTCAGTGGCAGGGCTAAGAGACTTTTTTCACTAAAATAGTTAAATGCTAAATGATCAGTTGCTGCCGCAGATGAGGAGCCACGTGTTCCGATGGTTTCTTTATGTATGAGCGTTGGATGAGTTGGATCTTCAATGCTAAAAATCTGGAGTATGATTCCTTGAAACCACGCAAATGATTCCATGTCTTCTGCATTATAGCCAATAGTCAAGAGATGATTATCATCCATCATATGCATGTATGTTGAAAAACCTGGAACTTTTAATTCGCCTTGTATAAATGGCTTTGCGGGATCAGTAAGTTCAAGAATAAATAATGGATCAGTCTTTTTGAACGTTACCATAAATCCCCGATTGCCATCAAATCTTACTGAGCGAATATCTTCACCAGGAGCAATATTTTCAATCGCACTGACAAGCGTTAAAGCATTATTTTCTTCTTTTAAAATAGAGAGAGAATTACTGCTCATCCATCCGATACTCGTAGCAATTCTTAGGTGATCATTATATTCGTCCATTGAAAACTGATTCAGCACTTTGCCCTGTATGACTTCGCTGCCCTTATACTCAGTTGCAATCTTTGTATTATCTAATGCAAATTTATGAACGACAGTTGCTTCGCTTAATTCATCACGATTACCAAAATACCATGAATTCATTTCATGGGCATAATGTCGTTCTGCAACGTAGAGTGATTTTTCATTTGCATATGTAGCGCCTGGTTTTCCTAGAATAATAGTTTCATGTATTGGTGTAAGCTCATCGATATTCAATCCATACACACCTAAAAAACTCCGACCATCATGTGATTGATCTACATAATAATTATTACAATTCGAAGATTCTGTTTCCGAAACGAAAGGTAGAGCATAATTACTTTCAGCGATTATTGTTGTATTGATATTTTTTAGTTCATTAAAGAGCGCTTCAAGTTCCTGTTTATCATATGCTTCTAATTCCTCACATGAAGGATATCCATCTTGAAATGCTTTTGGATAATAACTGATTTCACTTGGTAAATTATTCTCAGGATATTGTACGATGGTATAAAGAGCATTATTAATTCTGCGTGAATTGAGATAAGAGCCATTGAATAGAGTTTCACGTAAGAGCGTAGGATTTGTTTTATCATTGATATCCAATATCGTCATTTTTAAGAATTTTCCATCTCCGGTAAAATCACAATCATACCCATACGTGCATTCTGAATACGTTGAATCAATGCTTGACGAACTCTTTTTTGTTTCATCACTTTTGGTTTCAAGTGATGAATAAATAACCGCGCGATTATTATACACAAAAAGGCGTTTCGGTTCTCCTTCAATTGTAGTCCGAGAAAGCGCACGTGCTTCTTCGGGTGGAAATGTCTCAAGAATTTGAAATACCCCATCGGCAATTATATAAATATACGAGCCATCATTTTTAATAAAGTCTGCTTCATCGACTCCCGGAATTTGGGTATTAGTTTCTGAATAAGTACTCGCTTCCAAACCATTCATGTCAGAAGATGTAACTTCAGGAGATCCCATAGGAGTTGCATAGACGGTATCCTGATTCGTTCTACAAGATTCTTTTCTTTCTAACGTATATATATAATTTTCATCTACTCTTTTTTGCATTTGAGTTGTTAAATTCGAAATTAATTCAGTCTGTACTTCATCGCAACTTGTGGCGCTCTTTAGTTTTGCTACTGCCTTTGTATTAGCTGGGTTAGGCTTGAGATCTCCAATGTCTTCATACTGACAACTCAAGAAAATAGCTGAGATCAAAAGACTTATTGTTGGTATACTTTTGTTCATTGTGCCTCCTGTTAGTTAGGGTTCGTTAGAGTAGACTGACTAGATAAATATTTGTCTCAAGAAATAGAAAAAATACTTTATTTACCGATCAAACCAGCCTTCGAGCGCAAAGCCTTCGAGCGTGGTCAGTAAAGAACTCAGCACATTAATTTTTGTAACGAGGCCAAGAGAATTTGCGTGTGTGATAAATAGCGCATCTTTGTAATCGTGAACTTTTAATGGATCTGTGTAGAGCGCATGGCGACTGGCTATTTCATTTGTTGAAAGATTAAGTGCTATGAGTTCATTATTTGATAAAATAAGAAGCTTCGGTGTCGTATCTTTTTCACCTTGATGATAGAAGAGCATTTTAATTGACGATAGATCTGATACTGAAGCGCGCGTTTCTGAAAATGTTATTGGTTCATCGAAAGACGTATAATTTCTCATGATAATATTATTCGAAGAATTAGTTGTCACCATATAGAATGTCGTATTATTTGAATTCGTAATCATATCATCGGGAATAAAATCAAGTGTTTCAGAGCTAAGCAAAACATTATTTTCTAAATTAAAAATTATAAATTCATTTTTACAAACTAAGAAAATATACATATCAGTAGCATAGAATTTTGCCGAATTTACTGCGTTACACACCGAAGCTTGATTTATTAACGAAGGAGTAGATGGATTGAAATATAGCAATGTCGTATCAGAACTTCCAAAAAGTGTAACAAAATTATCTGAGACTTCAATATGATTTGGATTTGTAACTAATGAAATAATCTCTTGAGAAGCAATGGCAAGGCTTTCATCTAAATAAATTACTTCCATTTGTTTATCGCTCGAGAGAATGAAAATATCTCTGCTTGTTTTTGAAATCTTGATGTCAGTAATATTTGTAACTGAAAGAGACACATTTTTAGTTGAATCATTTTTTGTATCGATAAAAGTAAGATATTGTCCTTCGCGATCATTAACAACAACAAAATTGCCATCATCAGAAACGGCGAGAATATCAGGAGTTTTTCCAGTTGAAATATTTTTTACGAGCGTAAACGAATCTAAATTAATTTTTGAGACAGTTTTAAACGACTCATTGGTAATATAGAGAAATTTTACGTTTCCCGTGGTGCTTGGAGGTTCAGTAGTTTCTGATGTACTATCGCTTGTGGCTTCTCCGCCCGGTGAAGATGGTGCGCTTGTTACTTCCGTATTCTCATTTTTATCAGAGCTACAGCCTATAAGCACTATAAAGTATGTTAGTAATAAAATATATTTCATATAATTAGAACCTCGTAACTACTCCTATTTGTTCTCCGATGGCTGTATAGTCTATATCTCCAAATGAATTAAATGAAAGAGGCACAAAATGAACATCGCTCGTTGCCACAAGAAAAATATTATTTGCTACGCGTAGAGAAAATCGCAATCCTCCAAAGTAGAGTGGGCCATATGATGAGTCTGTGCTCTCTCTGTCTTCAATTGAATAGAGTAAATGGGCATATGAAAAACCGGCTCCTGCAAAGATTTGAGCTGAAAAAGAGTAATTTTGAAATAAAGTATACGATGGTGCAATCGTATATGACAGCTGATAAAATTGAGTCGTAAGATTAATTGTATCATTAAGTGTTTGCTCAAAGGTTTGAGACAGACGAATTTCTGAAATAATTCTCAGTGGCCGTTTTAAGAGCGACATGAGATGATAGGAATATCCAAGCTGTATATCATACGAGTAATCGAGTCCGACTTTTTCCTTCCATTGATTTCCCAAAAAATATGAAGACCCAAGTGCCAATTCAATTTCATTTTTCTTTGGCTTCATAATTTGTTCAATCGGGATTTTTGTATTAGTGCTCAATGAAATTTTATCTTTAAAAACAACTTCGTTATCTTCTGTCTTAATTTCAATCATATACGTTCCTGGCTCAAGAGAAAAGAATCCGGGAAAGCTTCCCTTCTTTGTTCCATTTGCAAAGAGGCTATATTTTTCAAATTGAGTTGCATATGAATAAAGGCTTGGGTTCGGAGTCTGTATTTGTGTGCCACTTAAAATCACCGGATCAGAGCCCGCAAGATTTACAAGGGCAGTGGGAATTTGATCGCCCTGTGTATAAAGATAGGTAAGTTCTTTTGCAAAGTCATGTGCTTCTAATGCAGAAACTGCGCCGTCTTTATTTTTATCACTCAATGTTTTTTCTTGTAATGATTTAATAAGAAAATGTGTGTAAATATCATTTTTTAGATTTTCATCTTCTTTTGCTGGCTCTGAAATTCGTGACGCTGATAAAATAATTGATGCCTCAGAAACATCGCTAAATGGCAAGAGAATAGGAGCCCCTTTGATGCCGGTTAAATCTTTTTGGGTTGCCGATGAAAACTTTGATTTGCCAATGCCCGAATAACAAGAAGCGATAATGAGTAATTTCCGTTCGGACTTTAATAAATTAAATTTTTCATGAATCGTTGCAAGTGAAATTCCAGTTTCTGAAATATCATTTTCATCAGTATCACGGGCAATAAGAAATTGCTCAAATTCCTTTTTATGTTTTGCGGGAACAATCGTGCCATGAGTTGAGAAATAAATAAGCACCGTATCTTCACGCTTCGTATTTTCGAGAATTACATCATTGAGTTTTTGGGTAATTGTTTTTCGGGAAGTCTGATCGTTTGTATCTAAAAGTATTATTCGATCGAAATTACTCTCTTTATCAGCAAGAGCTGTCGCAAAATCTTTTGCATCTTTGGCAGCGAATTTAAGATCTGGCCAAAATGAATCATCAAAGTTATTTATTCCAATAATGAGCGCTATTCGTTTAGGATGGTTCTTTTGAGTACTATCTTTATAATAGTATTTCCATTCTGCTGTATGTGCCTTATGAGCAAAGAAACAGAGAGCAAGAATACAAAAGATTATTCTGTTACGAGAATAGTTAAACACGATTTGTTATCCTCTTTTTGTAATTCATCGAGTGTTTCTATTTTTTTTCTTACTACATATGCGCAAAAGCTGGCTTTGGATTTATTTATATACTCGAGCGAATATGCTGCAATTCGATTATTAATTTTTAGATCATGAGCCCCCGCATTTACAAATAGAGGCTTTTCAGTTGTTTGAGGGTAAATCAGTTTCGTATGATTTTGAGCCTTTTCTACAAGATAGAGATAGCCCGTTGTTTTTAATTGAAATGAAAAGAAAAGATCATGTGCTCGTGAAAGCGACATATTATTTTCGACGAAACCTTGGATTTTTCTATCTTTGCCATTCATTGTTCCAAATTGTGCTGTAAGCGTAATAGGTGATGTTTGCGTTCCTTTAATACCAGTATAAGAAACTTCATGAATTTCTTTTTTGAGATAGATAAAAACAAACGACAAAGCAAACACCCCGATTAACACTGCAGTCAATGCAGGTCGGGTAGAGTTCGCAAGAATTTTTTGTATAAGAGAAGCAAAACTCGATAATTCTTTTTGTGAGATAATCGTACGTAAAATAGCATTCTTTTTAGCTTCATTATAAGCAAATTCTTGTGATTTTTGTTGTCTATCATTTTCGAGTAGAGCAAAAAGCGTTATTCGTTTTTCTTCATCTGCCTCACGTAAGAATTTTTCGCATACTTCACATTCTTCTCCAAGATGAGCGGCGAGTAGCTTCCTTTCTGCGTGAGGTAGTGTATCATTAATAAGCGAATCAAATTTTTTAGTAAAGATACACGTTTTCATGATTTTTTATCTCCTTGCAAAAGTAAATCTTGTGCAAGATCTTTCATCAATTTTACCCGAAAACGATTGAGCTTTGTCGTTATCGTACTCACAGGAATTCCAAGTTCATCTGAAATTTCGCGAACCTTTTTTGTGTCATAATAAAATCGCTCTATAATTTTTTTCAAACTCAGATCCTCGATAGTAGCTACATAGTGCTTAATCTTTTCTTTCAATTCTTTATCTTCTAATTTTGGCTCATCATCTAATTCAAGCTCTTCTCCATATTCTTTCAAAGCTTCACGCTCAGTAATCTTTTTCCGCAAATATGTTTTTCCTTCATTATGAGCAATGGCTATAAGCCAACTTTTGATTTTTGTCTGATCTCGTAATGATTCAATACTATCATATGCTTTCATAAACACCGTTTGTACGATATCATATGAACATGCCTCATTATAATTTGCATATCTCTGAGCAATAATGAAAATTAAATTAAAATGCTCATTGTATATCGCAGTAAAATGTTTCGTTTTTTTGTCTTTCATCATAATAGACACATACAATAACTATTTTGTCTCATTATATTATATTCTTATTAATTAACAATAAAAGTCGAGAACAACAAAAAACGGATAGTGACATCTGTAGCGAAATGTATATACTAATACTATGGATTTTTCGCATTGTACTGGCTTTGAATGGGATACGGGAAATTTACACAAAGTTCAAAAAAAAATAGATCTTACTATCGCTGAGCTTGCATTGAGTAGCTCTCCGTATGTTGCCTTTGATACATTCCATTCGATGAATGAAAAGAGGTGGTTTTTAGTCAATAAAGTGTTCGAAAAATATGTGTTCCTGATTTTTACCGAGAGGAATAATACAATTCGTATTATTTCAGCTCGCTTTATGCATAGTAAGGAGGTTAAAAAATATGAAGCATGGTTTACAAAAGAAAAATAAGAAAATATCGGAAGCATCTATAGATCAATGGCTACATAAGGCTGATATTGGAAAGATTCAAGGAAATGCCCATTTTCAAAAAACATCGTTCCTTCATATAAAGCCTACTGATTGGAATAAACTCTATGAAGAATTTCAGAAATCTAAACCAATTAATATACGATTACCTCTCCGTATAATTAATCGCTTAAAACAAGTAGCGATTGAAAAAGGAATTGCATATCAGACGCTTATTCGGCTTTGGATTGTTGAGAGATTAAAAGAAGTTTAATAAGGCCTCATTTGCAGCATTTCGAGTAATCATCAATTGTCACTGGCTCATAGCTTGAGCGTGAACACTGAAATAAAGAAAGACAAACGAGAGTACCATAGTAAAACGACCTATATTGAAAGTAATGAAGTAGTCTGGGACTTATAACAAAAGAATGTTGATAGAATCGCTGATTCCATGATTCATCTTCATTTTTTTCATAGTCAGAAGGGTTGAGATCAAAGTCAGAAATATACCCAACACTCAATACAATTGATTTGTTACGAGAATTTTCGCATTTGGCTTGGTCAAAAGGAAAAAGAATAAAAATTCCTCGTAACATGCTTAATAAATGTTTGAATTTTAACATCGTATTTTCTTCTTTTTTATCTTAATTCATATTATGTATTGTAATTTATTTTTTAATAAATTACAATACATAATATGTACACACATTTACAACAACGAGAAGTATTTCATTTAGTATTCTTGAGGCAGTTTATTAAGCGTATCAGGCTTGATACGTATGCTATTAAAGGCGGATGCTCTTTGCGCTTTTTTTTTAATAGTATTCGGTATTCCGAGGATATGGATATTGATATACAGAATATCGAAGTTTATAAATTAAAAGAAATCGTGGTAGATATTTTACAATTAAAAACGTTCCAAATTGCATTGAAGCCTTTTCAGATTGATACCATCATCCCGCCAAATGTTGAAACCGCAAAACAAACTGAAACTGTACAGAGATTTAAAATTCATTTACTGACTTCCGCTGGCGTTGATTTATTTACTAAAATTGAATTTTCAAAAAGAAAGTTAGAAGACAAGAGGGCATTGAGTGCTGTAGATGAAAACATTTTATATGCGTATAAACAAGCACCACTCATTATTTCTCACTACCAAATTGATATGGCTATGAAACAAAAAATAAGCGCTTTAATGAACAGAGCTTCTCCCCAAGCCAGGGATATTTTTGATATGTATATTCTTCATACTCAAGTACAAAAGAGTAATTTGAATGCACTGATAAAATCATTTTCATCTAAAGAATTAAAGAGCGTGCAAGAAATCATTTTTAGTATTAATTATGAGATATTTAGAGATTCTGTATGTAGTTATTTGTCAGATGTAGACCGAGCTTATTATGCTAAACCAGAAATGTGGGAAAGAATACAATTAAAAACTTCGGAAATTTTAACATGGAAAAATTAGACATCTGGCAAGCAATTAATAAACTCGATCGACTGGTTTTTACGACACGAGAAGTTGCCGAACTTACAGGATCATCCTTATCTTCAACTACGCAAAGACTGGTAAGATTAGAAGAAAAAAAGATTGTAAAGAAAATGTTAAAAGGCGTTTGGGCTTTGATATACGACAAACGATTCAGTCCGTTTATGCTGATTCCCTTTTTAAGTCAGAGTCATCAAAATTATGTTTCATTTATTAGTGCACTACACCTCTATGGAATAATAAGCCAAATTCCTCAAACAATAACTATTGCATCGATTGCTCATTCGAAAAAAATTATAACACCGATTGGAACCTATATCATTCACCAACTTGAGCCTTCATTCTTTGCTGGCTTTCATTGGCATGAAGGTGGGCATTTTTTAATTGCCACGCCCGAAAAGGCATTCGTCGATTGCCTCTATATTTCCACCCGAAGAAAAAATGCATACTCATCATTTCCTGAATTGGAATTTCCGAAAAGTTTTAGTAAAAAAGAAGTTATAAAATATGTACGATTAATAAAAGATAAAAACGTAAGATATGCTGTACAAAAAAAGATGGAAGCAATACTTTGACAATGTAAACAAATTGCCGGGCGCCTTTTGACTGATTGTTGACGTTCACG
>CAZRKD010000038.1:0-10281 GCA_964600515.1 uncultured bacterium | reverse complement strand
ATGCGCTTTTTTTTGCACGCATTGGTGAGTTCACTCTTGCTACTCTTCTTGCCGCAAAAAAAATCGATGCCAATAATGTTTCTTTAGTTTTAAAAAATTACCAAGATAAATCCCAACTAATACTCCTTAAATTATGGCAATCAATGATAGACCTTGGAGTCTTTGAAACACTCGCTAAGACAAAGGCGAGCGGAAAGGATGAAGCGTACTATCGTGAACATCCTCAAGAATTTATAAGCTTAATCCCCCGCGTAGACCAACATTTTTTTACGAAGGAAAATGCACCAACACGACGATCAAAATTTTTTAATAAAAATATTGTTAACGTTAAAGATCCCGAAGAAAATGATAAAAATTATATCGAAAAACTCAATAAAGATCTCCAAGAAGAATTACAGCGAGGAATTACCGAATTAACCCAAAATTTTGATAGCTTCCTACGCGGTTTTGCTGAAGAAGTAGATTCGAAAGGAATTCCAGAATCTTTCGTAGAAGAACTCGCACGAGGAACAACGACAACGGGGGATGAATTCGATAAAATGACCGAAGTCTTCTTGTCGGAACGAGAAGATTATCTGGGTAATTATTACCGACAAGAAACAAAAAAATCATTTGTTGTATGGGCAGCTATCGGAATAGGTTTAGTTACTCTCGTCTATGCTGTTCCTACGCTCTTTCGCTATAAGCCAATGTCATTTTGGAGTAAAGCCTTTGGTGGCTGGGTCAGATATAGCAATTATGTAGCAGCGTATCTTGCTACTATTTTAAAACGTGTAACGGGTGGAACAATCAAACCAAACATCCTCTCACGGCTTTTTGAAAATATTGAATTAAAGGCTTCTCGAACAATTTATACGGTTGTTCCTTCATCAGCAACATTTCTTGTTTCGATGACGAAGGGTGCTCTTGATATCGCCGTTTTTGTCTTCTTGTGGGATGTTATCGGAAGAGGATTATATGCAAATCCACAGGATACCTATGATGATCATGATCGAGCAGCATTTACCTATCGAGGTAGTGACGATTCACATTTTTTTGGAATTCACAAGATTACCATGATGCGTCTTCTCGAAAACCTTCTTGCATATGCGATTATTGGGAATATTAGTGAGGCGTTACAAAAAAGAATGTTTCTTATCCATATGTCAAAGGGCTTTGAGTTTGTCATCACGGAAATAGAAAAAATTCGTGGCCGGACATCTTCCTTTGATCTTGCACGGCTTGAAAATATTCTTAATGAAACAATAGCCATAGAAGAAAATGGAAAAATCAGAATCATTGGCAATCCTAAGCCCTTTCTCGATGCATTAGCACAATTAAACGAACGCCTGACTCCTATTTATCAAGAGGAATTTAATGCAATGATTGAATCACTCCGTATTCAACAGACGAATCCTCATACCACCATTAGAGATCTCATAGCTCAAATTGAGCACAAAGAATTTCTTGGGCAGTCAAACCCTCAGTTTAGGAAACATATTCTTAATGAGTTACACGGGAATGGATATACGCCCGAAACGAAACTACGAGATGTTGTTAAAGGAGCACCGGGGGTCAAAAAAGGATTACTCGAAAGATTAACCAGTGTCTTTCGAGACTTTCAGGGGACAGAATTACCCGGTCAAAAATTTGATATTATTAACTATCAAAAAGGGAAACTTGCCATTGATCTCAATACAGCCATGATTATTGAAGATGGAGTTGTTCCGACTACAGGCGAGAATTTTATGGCCAAAGGAAATGGCCAAAACCTTGCTGAAATTAAGGGACTTTTAGCAGGATGGAAAAATGCACTGCCCCGATTGCGCGAGCTCGTAGCAATGTCTCAAGAAGATTTCTCGCATTGGGTAGCTAAACTTCGTGCACGCGAAACAACAAACTGGGTTGATTATGCTTCGCTTGTTGAATATCAAGAACCAACCGAAAAATGGTTTATTAATACCGCCAAAAGAACATGGAATGCCGGGAGTGAAAAGCTCGCATTTCTCCATAAAAAATTCTTACAGTTTATAGGTAGGAATCAAAATCGAGAACCAATCGGCGCTGGCAAAGTAAATCAAAACCTAGCTAACGCTGAAGTTACGCTCATGAAGCAATTCCAGGACATTCTTAATCATTACCTTATAAAACCAAGCAAAGCTGGATTTAAAAAAGCGTGGGATAACGTAATATTCGCCTGGCTTTCCAATGTTATACCTAACATTCCAAATTCGGGAATGCTTTCTCAAATACCTCGTGGACGTATCTTTTCATGGGAAATGTTCCAGTTTAAACGTTTAATTCTTCTTCCTATTCTTCTTATTCCTAATTTTTTTCTCAATAGCTATTTCAATGAATTAGGATTTAAAGGTACCGTAGCAAATATGGCATGGAGTTTCGTATATGGCCAGATAACGGGCTTCATAGCTCAAATGTTTTGGAATGGGATGGATATGGATCAGCGAATATCCGATGAAGGAATGCGAAACAAAAAAAGAATACAAGAGATTGGAGAATTTTTAAATATAATTGAGCATGACCCCGTGTGGGATCCTCAATAAATCTATGAAAAAACGTTTGCATGAAATTATACTCCTTCTTCTTTTTTATCAGCTCATAATTCCATCTCATGTTTTTTCACAGACAAACACTTCGCAAAATCTCTATTACGGGCCACCCCGTGAAGTTCTTGTAAGCTTCAATGATTTTATTCAAGAACTTATACCATGGACAGCTATTTGGGGAACGTACTTAGTGGGGGAACACGTTGCTAAAAAAATAGTTAAAAACTATGCAAAAAAAATTAGAGCTCAAGATCTTAAAACTCTCGAGAAGCTCGAAAAACTGAAAACGATCGCCTATGGTTTCTCGTTTAAAACAGCTGCAGTAAGCCTTATAATTCCTTTAGCTTTAATGCCCTATAGTGCTCTTGCGAGTAACTCATACATTGCAAGAAAAGAGTACGAAGATCTCTCACAAAGCTATCAAACGTATTTTAGGTACTATTTTATGAGACAGAAAGACTCAGCACAAAAATTTGAAGAAGTAATTAAGGCAACCAAAAAAATCCTCGATGAAGCTAATAAACATAATGGGCTCATTAAAAAAGATACTCGTGTAGCTATTGATCTTGAAAAACTAGAATTTCTCATATCTCCGTCGAGCTTTCATCTCGTCCTTGATGGATATAACGTCCTCGTACCATTTCATTATGTTACGGGAAAATCAACCTATGAGACAAGTACTGTTCTCGCCTATGATACCGCAACTTTACTTGCAAAAAAACTCCTCCCTCAATTTCGGATGAATCATCTCAATCCTCTGTATAGTGAAGCACAAGAACATACCGAATTAGTTTCTTGCGTGAGACATTACTTTATGGGCATCATTAATCCCCCTTTGTATCTTATTTCAGCTGATAAAGAAATCATCGACGAAAAAACTCCCTGGGAAATCGCTATCGATATTGAAAAACAATTTAATAAATCACTTCTTACGTCACCCTTCACGTTCATCAGCAAGAAAGAAATTGACGATAACCCAATGATGTATACGCTTGATTTTCGTATCGTAAACCTTCCTCATCATGACTATGCATGGCTTATCCCCTGTGAAGATGAATCAAACAGTGGCCTTCTTATTCCTTTTGATAAAGATCTTGCTGCATGTGAATCAATTCCACTCGCCCAAATCTTTTCGAGAAGAACACTCGAATGGCTCGATAAAGAAAATTCACTCTACCAAGATAGAATAAAAAATATTGATCATAATTTAAGCCTTGTTGAGGGAACGGCAGGAGGAATCCTTGCCTTGGCTATCATCGGTATAATCTTTGGGAACCCTGCAAAAAAAGCCTTAGCAACAGGAAGCCTCCTCTTGAGATTTATCAAAGCCGTCCCCAAAAAGATTATGCTCTTTGGCTCTAAAGCCGTACTCTTTATTGGAACAATTATTGGGGTGAGCGCTATCGATAAAGAATTTGAAATCAGTGCAAATACACGTACTTCTCTCCTTGATAATCCTGATGAAATCAACGCTCTTAATGATTTTGTAAGCTGGTATAAACAACAACATGAAATCTATCAATCAGGACGCCAACAATTCGTACCCGAGTATTTTATGGATACGTTTATTAAAAAACTTGAAAAAGTTGGTATAACACTTAATTTTATTGATACAGCGTTGTTAGAAAAGTAAAATGAATTGGTAAGCTATGAATAGACACGTACTCATACTATTTTTCTTTCTTATTACGAGGGGGAATCTTTTCTCTACGGAAAATTATGTTTCCAAAACAAATGATATCGCTTCGTTCTTAGCAGAACTGAAGAACTCATCTGAATCTTCTTTAGCATCAGAATCACTTCCTCAAGAACTACAAGATCTTATAAATAAGACCTGGGAGAATATTGTCAAAAGTAATGAAGTTGCCTATCACACACTCGTGACCAAAAACTATTTTGAGAAGCATTATTGTAAAGATGAATGTCGCTGTATTGCTCAGGAATTGAGTTGTTCATTGCAAGAACATTTTCCTGAGGCATATGTTGTAAAAATATATATGGAAGCTAAGAAACCAGGATTAATTAAAGCCTATGTAGGCAAGGAGCCTCGTAAAGAGACGTACCAAACGTGGTTATATCATATAGTCACGGCCCTGTCCTTTGGGAATGAAACAGATTGGTTATTCATCGATCCATTGGTATTTCACGATATTGCACTCCATCCACAAGAAGAATGGAATAAGCGATTTGAGCACAATTCAGAAAGGCCGATTGAGTATAGCACAAGCCCTATGAATGGCTCTTGTATAAATAAAATTGAACCAAGTTTTTTTAAAGTGCTTAAAGATTATTTTGATTCATTTGAAATCAAACAGAGGAAACCACTAAAAGTTGACTTTTAATTTTAATTATGCTATGCATTAATTATGAAGTATCGATTTAGTTCTTCTCTTTTAAAGTCATTATTCTTTATTCAACTAATCACTATTATTTTACTTATTCCAAAAATCAGTAATGCCAGTTTGCTGAAACAATGTGGAACGATGTTTAAAGAATGGGTCATCCCACCAAGAGTGGAAGTTATTAAAGAAAGAACGACTCCTCGATTGAAAGAATTGCGAGAAAAATATCAATTCATTTGGCTAACAGAGCAAAAGTTGTTACCAGAAAAAATCAATGGACTGTCTACAAATGAAGCCTTGAAACTTCTTAAGGGATTAAAAACAGGTGGGCCTTCTGCTTGGAAAAATAGAAGGAATTTGAGGAATAGAACATACAAAATCTCTTTAAATACAGAACAGAATGCAATAGTGAAACACACCTATCTCCGTTCTGAGATGGGTGATGCACATGTAAATCATACCCAAAATTACGTAAAGTTTGATGTTCTTGCTTTTGCTCTTGATCGATACTTAGAAACAAATATTGTCCCACCTGCTATTACGTTATCAGAAGATACGATTGCTGAACTTGAGATTAAATCATCTCCACGTAAGTTTAAACCATTTTCAGAACAACCAGAAAATCTTCTCACAGCCACTCATACGCGGCTTCTTGATACACTCCTGACTAACCCTGATCGGATAAATTCTGATAATATGAGAACTGCACCACATAAGGGAGGAATTGCTATTGATTTTGATCTCGCGCACCCAGTAAGCTCGATGGGCATTTTTGAGGCTGCGGAAGAATGCCTCTTTGCAAAAGGTATTATTGTAGATTCATCAAAACATTTTATAGGTCGAAAAATGGACCTTCCTGGTATATTCTCACGAACTGTAGTTGAAAACTTACGAAATTTAAACCAAACTATTCTCTCTCATTTAGCAACTGAACATAATGTTAAACTCAATGAAAAAGAAATGAATAATATACTCTCATGGAAAGAGACAAGTTTAGAAGTAATTGATTATTGGATTTCGACGTATGGTGAAAATCTTATATTAGTACCAGGAAAATAACTCTCTTATTAAGCATTCTCTTTCTTTCCATTACCGTTTCGTGTTCCAATAAGGTATAATGCTACTAATAATCCCGAAAATGGAATGAGTGCAAACCAATCAGTTTCTGCAAGTGATCCCATAACTTCCGAAAAATTAATATCACTGTCCATACCAAAACCAGCAAAGGCAGCAAGTACAATTCCCATAATCGCAGCTCCAGAAATATACCCCGATGATAGAAGAACACCGGGAGAGAATTCTGCTTCTGCTGCGCGAGCCTTTCTTTTTCGGTCAACAAGATATCTAATTGCTCCTCCAAACATCATTGGCATTGATGTTGAAAGAGGTAAGTACAAGCCAACAGCAAATGGAAGCGACGGGGCGCCAAGAAGTTCAACAACAAGAGCAAACATTATTCCAATGAGCACAAGTCCCCATGGTAATTTCTGTGTTAAAATTCCATCGATAATTAAACTAAATAATCGTGCTTTAGGCGAGTCCAATTTTGTGACTGGTTTGCCATCAACTTCTGATACTGTTCCCGCAATTCCTGGATCGACTAAATATGCGATTTGATTATTGTCATCAACAAGATATTTACCCGTGAGTACATTTCCAACCGGTTGTTGTACATAATGAACGCGATACATCTTGTGATCTGGTCCTTCTTTCATTTTTGCATCGGGCGCTACATCAGCTATATAATCGGGATACTGGCGAGGAACAATAGTCGTATATGCATTATTTAATGCTATAACAACATAACCAATAACGAGGGAACTCGTAATAACTCCAACCATTATTGCAATTTGTTGGTATTTAGGAGTAGCTCCAACCAGATACCCAGTCTTTAAGTCCTGACTGATAGTACCTCCATTACTTGCAGCAATGCACACAATCGCAGCGGTTGATAGTGCCATAGCTCTATATGAAATGCCGGTCCATCCAACAGCTAAGAATAAGAGACAGGTTATGAGTAATGTCGCAACGGTCATACCTGATATGGGGTTTGAACTTGAACCGATTTCTCCGGTAATTCGACTTGATACCGTAACAAAGAAAAAACCAAAAAGTACAATTAAGACAGCTGATACTGCATTAATATTGAGAATTGGAGCAAGCCAAATAGCAAGGACAAGGCCAATAGAACCAAAAACAACAATATACATAGGAAGATCTCGATCGGTTCGTGCTGTTTCTTCGCGTGCTGCTCCTTTATTATTTCTGCTATCGAGAAAATTCTTAAAACCCTGTTTAAACGCATGAACGATGGTGGGAAGTGATCGTATTAAACTAATAATACCTCCCATAGCAACTGCTCCTGCACCTATGTAGAGAATATAGGCATTTCTAATTGCATTTGGTGACATATTCTTTATTAAATCCGTTGCAGGAAATATTGGCGCTGCTAAGGTATCTCCGATAATTTTAATAGCAGGAATTAAAATCAAATAGGCAACTGCACCACCAGCAACTGTAACAGCTGCTATTCGAGGCCCAATGATATAGCCAACTCCAACAAGTTCAGGAGTTACCTCGCATGAAAGCGAACCACCTTTAAAAAAGCTTAATATCCTTGTAGGAACGTCAGCCCATAAACGCATACCAGCATTTAAAAATTTATAAATAGCTCCAATAAAAAATCCTAAAAATACTGTTTTTGCATTGGTCCCACCTTGTTCTCCAACAATGAGAACATCGGCACATGCAGTTCCTTCTGGGTAGGTGAGTTTTCTATGTTCTTTTACAATGAGTCCACGACGGAGCGGAATCATCATAAGTACTCCTAAGATTCCTCCTAAAAGCGAAATAACAATAGTTTTTAATATTTCCATTTCAAGTCCGAGCAGTAAGAAAACCGGTATAGTCACCGCAACACCAAATGCGATTGACTCTCCAGCAGACCCCGTTGTCTGAACAATATTATTTTCGAGGATTGTCGCTTTTCCAAATAAGCGAAAAAGCGTAATCGATAAAACGGCGATTGGAATTGACGCACTTACGGTCATTCCAACTTTTAATGCAAGATACACACTCGAGGCTGCAAAGACAATTCCGAGGATTGATCCAATGACAAGAGCTCGTAGAGTGAACTCTTTTGGTGATTCGTTTGATGGAACATACGGCTTAAAATCTGCTGTCTCGTTCATAAACGCTCCATAAATAATATTAATATTTTAAAAAAACTACCTCTTACTTATTTTCATATATCTTTGAGATGGCTCAGTTTGTCAAGCATAATAGTCGCAAAATTTTCAATTATTTTTGGTTGATATCAAACACTTATTCATCATATGGTATAATTTGTTTATTTATACATAGGAGGTATCATGGAAGAAAAAATACACCCACCCGAAGAAACGTCGGAGAAATTTAAACCCTACATTGCTCCTGGCACCGTAATGCCAGAATTCACTCTTCGATCAGTTATTATTGGTGCGATTAGTTCTATTTGTTTTGGAGCTGCAAATGCGTATTTAGGACTCAAAGTTGGACTTACGGTCTCCGCCTCAATACCTGCAGCAGTCATTGGAATTGCAATTCTTAAAATCCTTCGAAAAGGTACGGCACTCGAAACCAACATGATTCAAACCATTGGCTCTGCAGGCCAATCACTTGCATCAGGAGTTATCTTCACCATGCCTGCATTTTTTATGTGGGGAATGAATCCCAGTTATATTCTTATTACAACGCTTGCATTAATCGGCGGTCTTCTCGGCGTCTTTTTTATGATTCCTCTTCGTCGCTATTTGATTGTCAAAGAACATGGAAAATTGCCCTATCCCGAAGGAACAGCATGCGCCGAGGTTATTATGGTAAATCAAGAAGGAGGCTCAAAAGCAAAATTTTTATTCGCTGGCATGGGCATAGGAGCCCTCTATCAAATGCTCATTAATGATAAACTCTTTGGGCTCTGGAAAAAGGAACCTCTAGCATCGATACCAGGCATACCCGGAGGAGTTATCAGCGGAGAAATTACTCCAGAACTTTTGGGCGTTGGATTCATCATTGGGCCATGGATCTCTGCAATTATGCTTGCAGGTGGAGCGCTGGGCTGGTTGGTCTTGATTCCCCTCATAAAACTTATTGGAGGCTATGCTTCGGTTCCCATATACCCTGAGCTTAATGCAACGATTGGAACTATGGAAGCAGGTCAAATCTGGAGTCGCTACATTCGCTACATTGGAGCTGGTGCAGTGGCAGTAGCTGGAATTATTACTTTAATCAAAACGTTACCCACTATTATACAGAGCTTTCAAATGTCAGTACGCGGTTATAAAGAAAGAGGGACAGAGGAAGGAAATATACTGCGTACCGAAGATGAAATTTCATTAAAAAGCATCGGTATTGCACTCACAATGATTGTATTTCTTCTTGCTCTTTTGCCCAAAAGCATAGCACCTGTAGGAATTATAGGCGCACTCTGTGTTGTTCTCTTTGCGTTTTTTTTCGTTACGGTCTCAAGTAGAATTGTAGGACTCGTGGGAACTAGTTCCAACCCTATATCAGGAATGACGATTGCAACACTCTTACTTACGACCACTGCCTATGTGCTTTTAGGTCATGGAAATGATCCGGACGTAAAATTTGCAATTCTTTCAGTTGGCGCCATAATATGTTGTGCTGCGGGTATTGCAGGTGATACTTCCCAAGACCTTAAAACGGGCTATTTATTAGGAGCGACCCCTCGGCATCAACAAATTGGAGAAATAATTGGTGTTATTGCTGGAGGCATCTTTATTGCAATTGTACTGTATCTACTCCATGTTACCTATGGTTTTGGTGAAAAAGGAGAACTAGCCGCTCCACAAGCAACATTGATGAAACTCGTGATTGATGGTGTTTTACAAGAATCTCTTCCATGGCCTCTTATTTTTGTTGGAGGAGTTATTGCGCTCATCGTAGAATTATTACATTTGCCTGCCCTACCCCTTGCAATCGGGCTCTATTTACCTCTTTCTCTTTCAACCCCCATTATGCTCGGTGGCCTTATTAAAATGGGTCTTGAAAAATATTATCAGAAGAGAACAAAAATTAAAGAAGAAAAAATTGAACAAGGGACGCTCTATTCTTCTGGTCTCATTGCAGGAGCTGCCTTATTAGGCATTATTATTGCAGTTCTTGCATTTTTTGATGATAAGCTGAAATCTTATGTACAAGCACCCGATGGAACGATTATAACTCAAACTTTAGCAGAGGTTACTTTAGCTGAAGAAGCCCTCGTACACTATGAAGGTTATATGCGGAATGTCCAATTACAAAAAAACACCTTGGTTCGCCTTGAGGATGAAAGCATTCTTAAGCTTATCGGAGATAAAAATCTTTTTTATCTTCCTACTCAAACCACCATAAAA
>CAZRKD010000037.1:0-10340 GCA_964600515.1 uncultured bacterium | reverse complement strand
GGTAACAAGTGCTGGAGTAATAATTGCAAATTTCATCTGGAATATTGCAAATAAAAGTAAAGGTATTGTTGGCGCAAGTTCAGGATGAGTTGCCCCGCCAACTCCGCGAAGCATAAAATAGGTAAATGGATTTCCAAAAAGCCCAGTTCCCGTTCCGCCAATACTTTCGCCAAAGGCTATGCTAAAGCCTACAATAATCCACGTGAGACTAATAACTCCCATTGCGATGATACTTTGGAGCATGGTTGAAATAACGTTTTTTGCGCGAACCATGCCTCCATAAAAAAATGAAAGTCCTGGCGTCATGAGAAGAACTAATGCGGATGCCGTAAGTAGCCATGCTGTATCGCCTATGTTCATTGTTAATTCTTGAGCCATATTTCTCTCCTTCTTCTTAAATCTTTTTAAATGATTTTTTTTAAGAGTATCTTTTTATTTTACAATGTCAATAATAATTAACAATAAACGTATATTTATTACATCAATTTGTCGATTATTTATTAATATTTACATTTATGATTAATAATATTTACATTTTATGCACATATTTATATTCACACTTGCTATTAATTTCA
This sequence comes from uncultured bacterium, assembly GCA_964600515.1. Classification (GTDB taxonomy): domain Bacteria; phylum Bdellovibrionota_F; class JAHFAK01; order JAHFAK01; family JAHFAK01; genus JAHFAK01. Next base: position 9,765 of record CAZRKD010000037.1, on the reverse strand, counting down.
TTTCTATAGTCTTCAATAATATGTTTTGGGATAAGTTTAAGTGCAATAACAACGAGCAGAGGGACAATAATGAGATCATCGAGTTGTCCCAAAATAGGAATGAAATCAGGAATAATATCAATAGGCGAAAGCAAGTATGCTACTGCAAGGCCAAGAAATATCTTTGCGATAAGAGGCGTTCGCTTGTCTTTCAAAACAAGACGATAGACTTTAAGTTCACGTTGCATATTTTTAGCAGTAGATTTTAAACGAGAAAGCATACGCTAAGTCCTATCTCTATAATATGGTTAAGGTCAATAAAATAGGGCCAGGAGAACTAATAATTTCCTATTGACAATACTTACCCCGTAAGCATATAATAATTACTATGGCTAAAGTTTCAAAAAATGACAGAAATCTTTTCGTACGTTGGGGAAAAGTTGGGGGAAAAACACGAGCAAAGAAACTCTCACGAGTAGAACGTTCAAGGATTGCATCTCATGCTGCACAGATTCGATGGAAGAGTGCTAAAAATAATTTCAACCAACTTATCAGCATTCGCCTTAATGAAGCTCGATGGGATGATCCAGTTTTCTTAGAGGAAATTCTCTCTGAAGGATCTCTCGAGTCTTGGCGAGAACTTTTTAGACAATTAATAGATCATCCCTTTGGAAAAATTGCAGAAGCTCTGAGCCGAGTCGTCAATTCTACACAAATCTACGGAGCTACTCCTTTATGGAAAGGAATTATTAATACCATTCACGGAAAAGGTTTATGACAAATAATAAAGATCTTCCAGCCTGGGAACGACTCGTTTCAGCAGAAATTATTTTTCAATCTCATTTTCCTGAATGTGTTCTTGTCGGAGGAACAGCCGCGGCAATTCATGCAAAACATCGAATATCGCTTGATGCTGATTATGTTTTAACAGATCTCAAAAAACGTTTTAATAAAGTGTTGAAAGAAGTCGAAAAAGAAGCAGGGTGGATTACAAAAAGAATTGACCCGCCTGTTTTAATTCTCGGTCATTTTCAAGGAGTACGAACTGGAATCCGGCAGCTCATAAGACAAGCACCTCTGGAAACAACGAAAGTCCGCGGCTTAAAGATCCCAACGATTGAAGAAATGATTCGAATTAAGGCTTATTTGATCGTAAAACGAAATACAACTCGAGACTTTATTGATTGTATCGCTCTTTCAGATCATGCCGGAATTATAAAAACACTCGAAGCACTCAGCTCACTCGATAAACTCTATCCGCAGGAAGGAGAGAATAGCATAAGCCAGCAACTCATAATTCAATTAGCCGAACCAAAACCCTGGGATCTTTTCGAAACTGATCTTACGAATTATCGTTCTATCGCAAAAGAATACAGCGATTGGAACATTATCAAACAACGAGCAATGCTTTTAGCTCAAAAAATATTGAGTGAATGGACTTGAAAAGTGTCTTTTTGCTTATTTAAACACTCATATGGTTTAGCTCCTGATTCATTTTCAAGGCAATAAACTTTGTTTTTTCTCTGAGGCGTGTTTTCTTCGCCTGCGATTACACTCAAAGACAGTACACTTATTGTTAAGAAGATTAAAACAAAAAGATTAAATTTCATTTTCACTCCTTTCATAAAAGTTATTAGATAATTCAGTAAATACGCAATTATTATGCCAAATAATCAAAAAAATTATTCGACCTTATAAATCAATAAGTTATAAAGAAAACTATCGGAATATGAAAATTTATTTTCTGTTATTGTGCGACAAATATGCCTCAAAGAATACCTCTTTATCCCCTGAGTTTCAGCGACAGCACCGCAATCGTCGATGGACGAATACCTTGAATGCGGGCGGCTTGGCCGAAGGTTTTGGGATGGATTTTTTCACAATTTACTATTAAATTGCTCTTTTTAGGAAGAACAATTTAAATTTTTGCTGGATACAAAATAACTTTTTACTTGACAATTTAAAAGTATTATTATAGTATTTCTATTATGCATGTATTTCCAGAATCATCAGCAATTATAGGAATCTCAGAGCTTCGTTTCAGGCTCAATGATATCCTCAATTTAGCCAAAAAAGTCACCGTATTCTTGGGTAAACGCCAGAAACCAGTTGCAGTAATTATTCCCGTTAATGAATATCGTGAAATGGAAGATCTTCTTGAACGCGTAGAAGATGCGGTCCTGGGTTATATTGCTTTAGAACGAGACAAAAAGACAGATCTCAAAGAATATCTTGAACTCGAAGAATTGGAAAAGAAAATAGGCTTACGAAAGAAATGACATGTGGCAGATCCTCATTCACCCTCTCGTTTTCAAAGAAGATTTTAAGAATATCGATAGGAGTCATCAGAAAAGAATAATAAAAGCTATTCGTAAAAAACTTACGGCTAATCCTAAAGCCTATGGTAAAGCCCTTGTTGGGCCTTTAAAGGGTTACTGGAGATTACGGGTTGATGATTATCGTGTTGTCTATTCGATTCTTGAAAAACAAATTATTGTTAAAGTCATTAAAATTGGTATTCGACGAGATTCAGAAATATATGAAGAAATGCTTCGAAGAATTCCTTTTGATTTATCCTCGCAAACGTAGCGACAGCACCGCAATCGTCGATGGACGAATACCTTGAATGCGGGCGGCTTGGCCGAGGGTTTTGGGGCGAATTTTTTCGAGCTTTTCTTGCGATTCGCGGTTTAAACCTGGAATATTTGAATAAGAAAACGTGTCAGGAATTTTGATACTTTCGTGGGCTTTGAGTTTTTTAACTTCATCTTCTTGGCGGGTGATATAGCCTTCATATTTTGCTGCGGTTTCTACTTCTTTTAAAGTATCGTCGGAAATATTTTCTAAATGAGGGTAATATTTTTTTAGTTCAGCAAATGTAATCTCGGGACGTTTTAAAAATGCATAGAGATTTACTGCTTTATCTTGTCGCTGTATAAATTTAGCCTCGAGATCGTTTCGTAATTTATCAATTGTTTCTATTTTTTTTTGAAGCTCGCCATAGGCTTCTTCACTAATTAATCCAAGTTTATAACCCGTTTTCATTAAACGAATATCTGCATTGTTTTCTCGCAAAAGTAAGCGATACTCGGCACAAGAAGTGAACATACGATACGGTTCTTCGGTGCCTTTAGTAACAAGATCATCGATGAGCACGCCAATATATGCCTCATCTCGACGTAAAATAAGCGGTTCTTTTTCTTTAATCTTGAGACTCGCATTGATTCCGGCCAGAAGTCCTTGGGCTGCAGCTTCTTCATATCCTGAGGTTCCATTAATTTGTCCGGCAAAATAGAGATTCTCTATTTTTTTTGTTTCTAATGTTGCATAAAGCTCAGTTGGATTCACGTAATCATATTCAACCGCGTATCCATATATAAGAATTTGAGCATTTTCCAATCCTTCGACCGAATGGACCATGTGGTCCTGAGAATCTTTAGGAAGCGATGTACTCATTCCATTTATATACATGTACGGCGTATTAAGTCCTTCAGGCTCAACAAAGATTTGATGCCGTTCTTTATCGCGAAATCGATCGATTTTCGTTTCAATGGAAGGGCAATAACGTGGTCCAATACCAACAATCTTTCCTGTATACATCGGCGATCGATCAAGATTATCTTCAATTATTTTATGAGTCTTTTCATTTGTATAGGTTAAATAACACGGAACATGTTTCTCTATTTTTGTTTTTGTTCGATGAGAAAAGGGCAGATAATCATCATCTCCGGGCTGAATACTCATCTTTCCATAATCAATTGAATCTTTATGCAGTCGTGGAACAGTGCCGGTTTTTAATCGTCCCATCGTAAAACCAAATTCTCTTATACAATCGGAAAGCGAACGCGACTCTTTCTCACCAACACGGCCACCTGAAACGGCATCGAGCCCGGTATGCATGAGTCCATTTAAGAAAGTGCCCGTTGTAATAATAATTGCTTGTGCTTCAAACGAATCCCCCGACGAAGTGGTAATTCCACATACACGATTATTTTTTATAAGTAACGATTGTGCTTCTCCTTCATAAACCCTCAGATTTTTTTCGGTTAAAAAAACATTTCTCATAAAATCATTGTAGGCAAATCGATCGACTTGCGCTCGTGTCGCGCGAACAGCAGGGCCTTTTTTGCGATTCAAAATTTTATATTGAATGGCGGTGGCATCAGTCGCAAATCCCATTTCGCCGCCAAGTGCATCGATTTCTTTTGTCAAATGACTTTTGGCTAATCCTCCAATGGCTGGATTACACGACATCGCACCGATTTTATCAATTTTTAACGTAATCGTAAGTGTAGACATCCCCATGCGAGCCGAGGTTAGCGCTGCTTCAATTCCCGCATGTCCTGCACCAATGACGATGATGTCGAATGTGTTTTGCATAATTCATTCTTTCAATAATTTGTATCTTGCTCAATCATAATCCATATAATATTTCCTAGCTCTTTCATTTTCGACTTTAAGGAGAATCCGGTAATGAGTCCAGCTCAATTCGGAACGCAATGAGTTCCGAATTGAAAAAGCGAGATAAAAAGCTCTCATGTTCCTGAGATTTCTCTCATCAAATCCCTTTCCAAATTCATCGTACAATTTTTCTGCAAGATTATGAATCAAATAATCTCCATATCCAGCACGTTTTTTGCCTTGTTGCTCTTTTTCCACAATGATTCGACCAATATTCCAGTAAGCCTCAACCATGATAAAATTGACAGAACGATAGGCTTTGTTTCGTGCGTCATGAATAGCATCTCGGATTTCGGAATACACACTGTGTTCAAGAGAACGGTTTTCTTTCATATTTTATGTTTATAAAAAAAGTATTTGTATAGCAATGAAAAATATGTTATTATTTAAAGAGCGGAGGATTAACCATAAATAGGGAGATAAGGAACATGGCAAAAATTCCAAAGGAATCGATTGAGAAATTGGTTCAGTTTCATGATGAAATTGGCAAGGCATTTAAAAATATTTTCGAATTACAAAAAGATGGCCAAAAAGTCTATGATAACATTAACTTTCCCGTTGCAGTTGATGTATTTGAAGTCGGCAATAGCATTCTTGTTGAAGCCGAGATTCCGGGGGTTTTAAAAGAAGATATCGAACTTTCTATTCAAAGAGATGCTCTTGTAATTAAAGGAATAAAAAATAGAGAAAAAAACGAGCGCGCAAAATGTAATTACTACTGCATCGAACGCGGCTATGGAAAATTTAACCGCGTCGTGGAACTTCCTTCGTGTGCTGATACCGGGAAAATTAAAGCTTCACTTAAAGAAGGCATACTGACCGTTACATTACCAAAAATAGACGATAGAAGGGGACGTCCAAAAAAAATTCAAATTGAGGGAGGAGACTAGTTATGAATGAATTCCAAAATGATCCATTGAATTTGCCAGAGGTAATGCCGCTCTTGCCAATGAGGGATATTGTAATATTCCCTTCGATGATTCTTCCACTGTTTGTGGGAAGGGAAGCATCGATAACTGCTGTTGATGAGGCTCTTGCTAAAGATCGGCTCATATTCTTAGTAGGTCAAAAGAAGGAAGAAGACGAGGATCCTATTCCCGAAGGCATCTATAAAGTAGGATGCATCTCCATCATCATGCGTATGCATAAGTTACCGGATGGCCGAGTAAAAATCCTCGCTCAAGGTTTAGCAAAGGCCCAAATTACCGATGTCTTTAAACGACAAACAACGGTGTTCACCAAAGTAAAGCGAATTTCCGATGATATATCGCTGCGGCCTCAAGCCGAAGTCGATGCAATAATTAGGAATATTAAAAACATTGGAGAAAAAATCATCGCGCATGGAAAAGTTTTATCGCCTGATATTATGAATCTCGTTGATGAAATGAATGATCCGGCAAAACTCTCCGATCTTATTGCCTCAAATTTACGGCTTAAAGTACCCGAGGCTCAAACGCTTCTTGAGATGAATAATCCCGTTGATCGATTGGCAAAAGTTTCAGAATTTTTAAATCGCGAACTCGAAATTCTTGAAATGCAAGTAAAGATCGAAAATCAGGCAAAAGAGGGAATATCAAAAACGCAAAAAGAATATTTTTTACGCGAACAAATGAAGGCCATTAAAAGCGAGCTCGGCGATACCGACGATCGCACCGAGGAACTCGAAGAATTACAAGAACGAGCAAATAGCGCAAAGCTTTCGAAAGAAGCAAAAGACGAGGTCATGAAGCAATTAAAAAGGCTCGAATCAATGCATGCAGATTCAGCCGAGGCTTCAATGACGAGAACTTATATTGACTGGATTCTCGAATTGCCATGGAAAGAATCATCGACCGATAATCTCATTATTCCCAAGGCAAAAAAGATTCTCGATGAAGATCATTATAATTTAGAAAAAGTAAAAGAACGTATTCTAGAATATTTGAGTGTCTGCAAGTTAAAGAAAAAGATGAAGGGTCAAATTTTATGTTTCGTAGGTCCTCCTGGAGTCGGTAAAACATCGCTCGGGAAATCAATAGCCCGAGCGATGAACCGAAGCTTTATTCGCATGTCGTTGGGTGGCATTAAAGACGAAGCAGAAATCCGCGGTCATCGGAGAACTTACGTAGGCTCAATGCCGGGGAGAATTATCCAAGGACTCAAACTCGCTAAGACAAATAATCCAGTGTTCATGCTCGATGAAATTGACAAATTAGGTTCTGATTTTAAAGGTGATCCATCGAGCGCCTTACTCGAGGTTTTAGATCCTGAGCAAAATAATTCATTCCGCGATCATTATTTAAATCTTGCGTTTGATCTTTCAAAAGTTATGTTTATTGCAACGGCAAATCTCGTTGATCCGATTCCTTCGGCTTTAAAAGACCGCATGGAAATCATGTATCTTTCGGGTTATTCACTCGAAGAAAAAATAAATATTGCATTACGATTCTTAATTCCTAAACAACTCGAAGAAAATGGACTTGAGCATGAAGAAATAAGCTTCACGCCAAAAGCCCTTTCGTATGTTGTCCAGTATTATACAAAAGAAGCAGGCTTACGAAATTTGGAGCGAGAGATTGCATCGATATTTAGAAAAACAGCGAGGGCAAAGGCTCAAGACAAAGGCTTTCCGCATAAGATCGATGTTCAAGAGGTAAAAAAATATCTTGGCGCTGAAAAAGCAAGTAGTGAAGATAAGCTCAAGGAAAACCATATTGGCATTGCAACTGGCCTTGCATGGACTCAATTTGGAGGAGAGATACTCCATATTGAAACCTCGGTAACTGAAGGAAAACGCGGCCTCACGCTTACGGGGCAACTCGGCGAGGTCATGAAGGAATCAGCACTCGCAGCCTTGAGTTACATAAAAGCACATGCAAGCGATTATACGATTGATCCCAAAATGTTTGAAAGAAGTGATATTCATATTCATGTGCCGGCTGGTGCAATTCCAAAAGATGGACCATCAGCAGGTATTACCATGGCTACATCGCTTTTGTCAGCCATGACCGGAATGAGGATCCATCGAGACATTGCAATGACCGGAGAAATTACCCTACGCGGGAGAATATTACCCGTCGGCGGCATTAAAGAAAAAGTCCTTGCGGCAATGCGGGCAAAAATTCCCACGGTAATCTTACCTCTTGCAAATAAAAATGATGTCGGAGAAATTCCCCTTGAATACCGCAAAAAATTGACTATTATCTTTGCTGACACCGTCGAAGAAATTTTTGAATATGTTTTTGAAGAAAAACTTACGGTCTATAAAAACACACGGAAAAAGCAAAAAAAGACACGACGGAAAAAACATTTTAAGGAAATTACTATTTAAGTGAACCCCGACATATTATCTCATGGGCTCATTCTCGTAACCCTTCTTATTATTTCGGCTTTTGTTTCAGCGGCAGAGACTTCGCTTTTTTCAATTACGAGAGTTGATCTCGAAAAACTCAAAAAAGACAGGCACCCAAAATATAAAACTATTAAAGAAATACTTAAAGAGCCGAGAGACACACTTATTTCTATAATTATCTGTAATGATTTAGCTAATATACTTATTACGATTGTGAGCACCACTATTTTTTATACACTTTTTCATGATCAAAAATGGTGGGTAATTAGCATTATTTCGATTGCTATTACTACACCCGTTGTTTTAGTTCTCGGCGAAATAACACCAAAAACACTTGCAGCCCGATTTCATATTGGTTTTGCAGCTGTTCTTTGTGACGCAATATTTGTGCTCACCAAAATTCTTTCTCCGCTTCGATGGCTTATTGCGCAGTTTACGTTTTTTATTGTTAAAAGCTTCAGTTTCAAAACAAATGGAAAGCGTTCTCTCATGGAAGAGGAGTTTAAAATGCTTGTCGACGCCTCAAAACAAGAAGGAATACTTGGCGAAGACGAGCAAGATCTCATCCACAATGTTTTTAAACTCAGCGATAGAGCCGCTTCCGACATTATGACCAAAAAAGAAGATATTTTTTCCCTTTCGCTTAATGAGCCATTTGAAAGAATTCTTCGTGCAGTTAAGGAAAACTATCACTCACGTATTCCGGTTTATGAAAAAGATACAGAGAGTATTACCGGAATTCTTCTTACCAAAGATCTTCTCTCCCTCACACGAAATGAGAATGACTCTGCCGTTATAAATGAAGAGCTTAAAAAAATGTCGCGCATCCCTTACGTTGTTCCTATGAATAAAAAGATAGACGTATTATTCAGAGAACTAAAAACAAAAAAGCTCCATATGGCAATTGTAATAAATGAAAATAACACATTAGCTGGGCTTGTCACCATGGATGATATCTTAAAAGAACTCTTTGGAGAAGCCCATGACTAATATAATTTTAATCATCGCTGTCATTATATTCATGTGCCTTGAGGCTTTTTTTTCAGGAACTGAATTAGGAATTATTTCTTATGATCGTTTTAGAATCAAAAATGCGTCCCATAAGAATAAAGGGTGGGCAAAGATAATCTATGCCTTTATGCAAAACCCTGGCAAGCTCTTTGCAACAACGCTCTTTGGAACGAATATAAGTGAAATTGCGGCTTCAACGCTTTTTTCTCTTTTTATTATTCTTAACTTTGGCTCCGAATATGAATACTTAACATTTGTTATCATTTCTCCACTAATACTTATTTTTTGTGAAATTATCCCTAAAACCTATTTTAAAAATAATGCAGATGTTTTACTTCCGTTCGCAAGCTACCCGCTTAAAGTTTTTTCTATTGTTTTGAAACCTTTTACCGCAATCTTTTCTCTTATTTCGTCGACGATGCTTAAAGTATTTCGAGCCCAAGAATATGAGAATAGATTTCTCATCACTAAAGAAGAGTTAGCTCTCATCATTAAAGAAGATTCATCAAAAAGCGATGTGAAGGCATCAGAGCGAAAAATGATCGAACGAATACTTACATTCACGAAAACAAGCGTGCAGGAAATCATGATTCCCTTAATTAATGTAAAAGCATTGCCTCATACTGCAACGATCGATGATGCTCTCCAAGTTCTCGAAGAGTCTGGATTTTCACGCTACCCTATCTATAGAGAACGAATCGATAATATTATAGGGCTTCTTAATATTCATGAATTACTCATGGTTCCTCGTGAAGAAAAAAGTATCGGCCCCTATATTCGAGCTATTAAATATGCTCCGGAAACAAATCCCATCGATAAACTCCTCGAAAAAATGCACCAAGAAGGGACGAGCATGTGCGCAGTCGTTGATGAATATGGAGGTTGCGTAGGTATCATCACCCGTGAAGATATCGTTGAAGAAATCGTAGGAGATATCGACGATGAATACGACGAAGAAGCATCATTAATAAAGTCAATAGGAT
>CAZRKD010000036.1:0-10561 GCA_964600515.1 uncultured bacterium | reverse complement strand
CGATCCACAAATTAGAAAAGTTGAGTATATCTTCCACCTGATTATGAACTAAATCCTAACAAGTGCTATCCACTTTTTATGTATCTTGCAGATTTTACGAGTTCAGGGCTTTCAGCACTCAACTGGACAAATTTCACCGAAAATATTCCCGAGCGAAATTACTCTACCTCGATTCGGGAAATAAAGATGAATATCATATGCATTTTAGAGCGCGAATCTTTGTACAAAAACTCAAAAAAACTAAAGATTAAACATTATTATGAAGAATTTGAAAGAGGACATTCGGGGAATTCCTATAGGTTCGATCCCTCATTACCTATGCTCTATGCAGCGATATCATAAAATTAGAAGTTGCAATGAAATTCTTTCTTTGTTAAATTATAGGTGTAAGTGAGTTATAAAAGAAACAGTATTTTATGCAAGGTATTATCATGGAATATTTTAATGCAAGGGAGCGAGCATGTCATTCATAAATCATTCGACCAAGGAAATTAATTGCAAGGTTGTATATTATGGCCCAGGCCTTTCAGGGAAAACGACCAACCTCCAATTCATTTATAAAAAAGTAAATCCCGACTCAAAAGGCAAGATGATTTCGCTTGCAACTGAAACTGAGCGCACGCTTTTTTTTGATTTCTTACCCCTTGAACTCGGCGACGTAAAAGGCTTTAAAACGCGATTTCATTTATATACAGTACCGGGACAAGTTTTCTATGATGCATCTCGAAAGCTTATTTTAAAAGGCGTTGATGGAATCGTCTTTGTTGCAGATTCACAAGTAGAACGCATAGAAGCAAATCTCGAAAGTATGGAAAACTTAAAACTAAATCTTAAAGAACAAGGCTATGATTTAGAAACACTTCCACATGTCATTCAGTACAATAAACGTGATCTTCACAATATTACCGAAACTAAAGAGCTTCGAGAACTTCTCAATAACCATAACTGTAAAGATTTCGAAGCCAAGGCAATCGAAGGAGTGGGAGTTTTTGAATCCCTCAAAGAAATTGCAAAGTCAGTTCTCACCGGACTTAGAAAAGAAATGACCCCGTAATCTTTATTCTTCAAAATAGGGATCGATTACTTTAATTTCTTTCAAAACCGCTTCGATATTTTGTTCGACTTTTTGCCTGACAGAATTTTCGGGATAATCGCGATTAATACTTCGTAATATAGTGAGTGCCTTCTGAAGCTCTTCTTTTTTCTTTGACGTATTTTCCATTTTTCGGGCAGCTAAAAAAATTGCTGCTGCTTCTTTTCGAAGTTCTTGGGCTATTTTGTCTTTTGTCTTTTTAATATAGGATTTTGCTTCTGGCTCAAACGTTGTACCAAAAAGAGATTCAAACTTTTTGAGGGCTTCAAAAAGATTTCTCGTATTTTGTGCATTTTCATAGATGAGAACGGCTTCATCAAAAGTTACTTTATTTTGATCATAGACACCGACTTTTTGTTCCATTGAAACATTCTCAAGATCTCGAGCGAGAGTAACAAGATAATTATCCACTTTAATTTTTAATTCATCATTAGGCCATACATCTTTATATGTGTTTGAGATTTCTTTGAGAAGATCAAAGGCTTCTTGGTTTTTGCCGAGTGTAATGAGGCTCTCAGCCTCTTCAATTGTTGCCTCAATTTCAGCCGTGAGACCTCTTTGAATTTCTTCGAAAAGCTCTCTCATATCTACGGTTTCTTGTAATGTCGTTACATCAGGAAGCATTTGAACATGTAATTTTTTTGCTTGAAGAAATAATCTACTCGCAATGAGTGCTTTAATCTTTTCAATTTTTAGTCCTTGAGGCTGCTCTTCTTTTTTGGGAACTAAAAGAGGAGAAGACACGCCATTTTTTTGTATATACGTATCTGTCTCAAATAGCGATGCAAGTTGATAGGTGCTTAAAAGATCAAGGTGAAAGTGCAAAAGCTTTCGATACTCTTCATTGGTTAAGGACCCTCGCGTTTTCATACTTCTGATAGAGGTTAATGCATGTTCATGCGCCTTTATTATTTCGTCGAGAATCTTTTCCTTATTTTTTTCAATCTTTTGCGAAAGCAATAATTTCTTTTCATAGAGATTATCGAGGTGTATACGAATCTTTGCTTCTATTATTATCAGTCGATTCAGATAGTTCTCATCGAGTCGCGTATATTTTGGCGCACAGGAAAAAAGAATACATGAGAGAATTATGGATAAAAATAGTATTTTTTTCATAAATTTTAATTAATCTATTGTTTCGCATGAACAGGGAGTTCTTTAAGAGTAACGAATTCTTTCATGAGCGTTTTGCCTTCTTTTCCTGAGATAGATTTAGTAGCTATAGCTTTAACGAGAATGTGTGGTTCAGGTTGCTCTATCAGGTTTTCAATGAGAACCTCGAGTTCTTCTCCGCTTGGCACTTCAATTAAATAGCGAGCTTCTTTTTTTTTGTATATCAAATTATTGTCCGATGGAAAGGTTATGGTAAACATAATTCCCAATTCATACGGCCCACTCTTTAAACTGCGATTAATGAAAACTCCCTCTTCATTGGGCAATAATTCAAGATTATCAAGGCTAATACGCGATTCTATCTTCATATCAAGCATCTTTTGTTCATTAATATAGAGCGACTCAAATTTTTTTTGTTCTGCATTTGCTTCAGAACTGAGCGGTTTATCATTCAATTGCCCCAGTTTTGTTTCATGAGAAATTTTCAGATGACCAGTTTTTAAGCTTTCTTTTTTGATGAGCACTGTTTGCAAATAATTTTCTAAATCCATTGTTTGAACGATACGATCAAAGTTAAATCGCTTTTCAAGGCCTAAAATCTTTATCCCTGACTTTGTTTCATATGCTCGGACATTCAGTTCTAAAACGCGTTCAACATCTGCTTTTTCTAACATAACCTCTCCATCAATAATAACTTCGGCTCCATATTCAGTTACAAGCGTTGTCGATAGATCATTACTGATGAGATCGATATGGGCAAGATGTAAATAATCATATGCTTTATCTTTATGTTGTTTCGATACTTCACGCAATTCTTTTTTTGTTGCTATATTTTTCGATAGAAAATCACTTAATAGTTTTGAGAGTATTGTTGTGTTGCCTTTTTCATCACGAAAATCCAAGGCAAATATATCAACTTGGTTATTATAAAAAGGAGAGTAATATTTATCGATAATTTTTTGTATGAATTCTTGGTAGAATTGTCCAAGCTCTTCTTTTCCGCTTGCAAGAACTACGTCGCGTGTTTCAACTCCATAGTTAATTTCTTGCTTCTTCGGTCCACAGTATAAAATAAAAAAAGATAAGAAAATGAGCAGCACTTTTTGTTTCATGATAGATAGACTATAAAAAAAAGTCTAAAAATGCAAAGAAAATAGAAACAGCAGGGTACTATTGACAAATGTGGACATTTGGACTAATAAGAAATTATTATTAATTGACTGATGCCTTTAAAACTTTAGAAATTCGACCGAATCAAATCTTTTAAAATTTTAACAAAGAAGTTACGCTATGAAAGTACAAAACCTTTTTTGTGTAATTTTGATGTTCGTTTTTTTTCTGCTAACGATTGTCAAATGCGGTGATGGCATCGAAGCATTGACCGAAAGCCCTGAAGAAACATCGGGCGAAATCTCTGAGTCTGAAGCAAAATCATTTGTCGAAGAAGATGCCGATGCTATTGCTGAACAAACATTAGAATCAATTTAAGACCGAAACGAAATATACCCTTGCGGTAGAAGGCAAGGATTTAGTGAACCCAAGCACGCCGTGTGCAACGGCATTTCAAAGTGGTACTTTAACCTTCACTGATGGAGCGGGGAATGTGATTGTGATTACCTATACGAATTGTACGTATGAGGCTACGTATAATGGACAGCCCCTGTAAATAAAAGTGTACATTTTGCTTGACTGATATAGTACGTTTTGGATATGAAGCACTCTTACTATGAAAACAACATTCATCAAAAAAGAAGCTGTTACACGAAATTGGTATGAAGTTGATGCCACTGGTTGGGTATTAGGAAGACTTTCGACTCGAATTGCTCGCGTTCTTATGGGTAAACATAAGCCAACGTACACTCCCGCCATTGACTGTGGAGATTTTGTCATTGTTATGAATGCTGGTAATATCAAATTCACCGGCAAAAAATTAGATGATAAAATCTATCATAAACATACAGGTTTTATTGGTGGTGTTAAAGAAACGACGGCAAAGGCCTTACTTGCAAAACGTCCCGAAGAGGTTATTTACCAAGCAGTAAAAAATATGCTTCCAAAATCATATTTGGGAAAAAAAATGGTCACCAAATTAAAAATTTATAAAGATTCTCTTCATCCTCATAAGGCACAAATGCCAAAGCCATTTGCAGAAATAAAAAATATTTAAGTAGAAAGAAGTCATGACAAAAGAAACAACACGATTTTATGCCACTGGAAGAAGAAAAACAGCTCAAGCTCGCGTCTATTTAATTCCTGATAGTCAAGGTAACTGGATGATTAATACCGTTCCTTTTAAGAATTATTTCAAAGAAGTAACGGCGGAATTCATTGCTAATCAGCCATTTGAGGTAACCAAAACCAAGGGTAAATTTTCTATTATGGCAAATGTGTCTGGTGGAGGTTATGCCTCACAAGCCGAAGCTCTTCGCCATGGTATTTCACGGGCACTTCTTGAATATGATGCTACACTTCGTCCGGTTCTCAAAAAAGAAGGCTTACTTACCCGAGATGCTCGTGAAAAAGAGCGAATGAAATATGGCCAAAAAGGCGCCCGCGCTCGTTATCAATTCTCCAAGAGATAATTCACTTAACTTCTACAATCTTTCCATTATCGACTGACAGTAAATAAAGGTCTTTATCTGCATCGTTATTTTTAGCAAAGCTTGTTGTTCCGGTGACTCCATTATAGCTTTTTATTGAATGTAAGGCATCCTTAAATGTCTGACGTGTTGTTGGTTTATAGTGATTGAGAACGAGCTTCACGATATTTATGGTATCATAGCCTAACGCGCTAAAGAGATTTGGGTCGCGAGCATAGGTTTTTTTGTATACGGCAGTAAAATCCTGAAGCGATTTATTACTACTTTCACTAAAAAAAATATCGGTAAAAAGCATTCCTTGAATATTTTCTTCTCCGCTTCGTGAAATAAAATCAGGGTGATTTAAGCTATTAATGCCCAGAAGCTGAACGCCGGTGATATCATAAAACGTAAGGGCAGGGGCGATGAGGCTTACGGTATGATAGGTATCGGGAATAAAGAGCGCTTCGAACTCGATCTTTGGCGGAAGCGCATAAGGAGGAAAGCAATTCAAGCCCTTTATTTTATTCTTAAATCGGTCGGTTTCTGTACAGATTTCATCGCTTCGAGCATCGGGATAATAGGTCTCGGCTAATTTTTTAAGTTCATTCCCAAAATCCTTTTGATCTTTTCCATAGGATTCAATATTTGTAATTGCTCCTCCATATTTCAGAACACTATCCCAAAAAAGATGCGCAAATTCCTGTCCATGGCTATGATCTGGATAGAGTATTGCAAAGTTTTTAATTCCGATATGAATTCGAGCGAAACGAACAAGTCGGTCAACTTGATTTGATTTGGTAATAAAGTTTCGAAAAACGAAATCACCAATATTGGTGAGATGTTCTTTTTGTGAGAGTGTAATAATGGGAAGTTTTAGATTTTCCCCTTCAATTGCAGCTGATGGCGCTTCTTCTTGCGTCAGTGGACCGATAATTGCAATGACATTTTCATTTTCATAAAGATCTGAAAGTAAATTATCTGCTTTAGTGGCGTCTGCCTCAGTATCACGAATTTCAATCTCTATGGTTCCCTCATCATCGTCAGAAAAAATTCCGCTTCCCAAAAGAATGCCCTGAAGCACATCATTTCCATATGATGCAAATTTTCCGGTCAGTGGCAGAAGGCATCCAATCTTCTTTGGTTTTACTGCCGTAGTTTTTGTTAATTTTTCATTAATTCTTTGTACTTCGTCGGTATATTGATGAGGAGAAAATTGAGTAAGAAATTTTTCAGACAATGCGAGTGCCTCATCGTACTCTTGGATGTGATAAAGATATTTTATGAGTTTTACGTAATAGTAATCCGAGGGAAATTTGGTATCTACAAATTCAATGAGTTCTCGAAGATCCTGAAGTGTCAAACGCTCATCAATAATTTCAATAATCTTTTGCTTCTGTTTTTCCTTCAGGGTACCATCGGGAAAAAGAGCATATTCTTTAAGGCGCCACGTAAGGGTGCTTCGATAATTCCCGAGAATTTCAAAATTATTTGCAAGCGCCTGATAAAGCAAAAGCGTTTCTTCTCGATTCATTTTTGATGAGGCAATGGGAAGTAAGATCGAATTTGATATCTCATGATTACCAAGATTTTTATGGGTAAGACCTAAATAAAAAAGGGCAGGTACTCTCTTGTTACTTTTTTGATAGACATTTTGAAATCTGCTTAAATTTCTTATAGCTTCTTCAAAGTCGCCATTATCATAAGCAACTATCCCTAAATAATAATATACATCATCTATATATGGATTTTCAGGGAATGTTCGTAAAAACTTTTCGCATTCAATCTTTGCTCGTTCTTTTTCACCTTTTTTATAGAGGCCCTCGATTTCTCCGAGCGATTGGCGTGAAGCAATATCCACCGTAACTTTATTGCCTCTCCAAATGATCATTTGTTTTTCTGCACAAGCAGTGAAGAAAAAGAAAAGTATCAGAGTAATGAGCGTAGTTCTAGGCATAGGTATAGAAGTTTCGTTCTTCGCGAATTTCTCGAAATTCATCCTGCTCCATTCGGGTTATAAATTGACCACAATTTGAGCCAATAGAATTTTCTTCAAAATCATTAACGCTGACAACAACATCATAGCCATGTGCATGTAATGAACGAAGAATAGTAGCTTCGCGTCCATCAAATTCGTATGAATCAAGATTATGTTGATTTCTTCGAAATGTCGGATTCATGGGCGTTATTTTAATCATGAATTTTAGAGGGCTAAAATAGGGGATGAGTTTTTCAGCATAGAGCTCTGATTCACTCGAAAGCGCAAAGTTAAGCGCTATTTTCCGATCGCCTTTTTCAAAAAAGCGATCACCGAATTCAGCCATTTTAGAATAAGGCCAGCGAGGAAATGGAATAAATTTTTTCACTTGTTCTTCATTGGTTGTATGAATTGAAAATTGCATTTGAAAATGACCATGATAGTGCTTATTTTTAATTCTGATCAATTCATTAAAAAATTCATCTCGTCCAAAAGGAGCAATACTTGAAATTGAAGGCATAAATCCGGGGGCATTAAAATGCCGTTTGAAATTATCAATAAGTCTTAACACTTCCATATTATATGTTGGCTCACCCATGCGAGCAAATTGGATTTTAAATTTTTTTACATCGACAAATCTATCTGGAAAACGTTGTAAAACAGGGTGCTCAATTTGAAAAAGCAAATCCTCATACGAGAGCTTGCCTTTGTAAAATCCACCGGCATCGCAGAATATACAACGAGTTGGGCACCCGTAGAGTGTGGAAATAATGAGAATCCATTTTTCGCGAATAGGCGTTCCTGGATTTATCGATTCAACAAATTCTATACGTTTGCCTTCATTATTTTCTGCAATATAGACTTTTGCAAGGTTATCATTACCCAATGTTTTAATTACGCGCATGCTCTTTCTCCTGTATTGCCATATCTATTTCCATTGCTGCTTTAACTCCTTCACCGATCGAAATAGACGATTGCCGTACATTTTTGTTTTTTACATCACCTATGAATAGTAGTTTTTTCTCTATTTGTAAATACTCTTTGGCTTTTTCAATATTTTCGCTTACGTTTGGCACTACCCTATTTCTTCCAATTGCTGCTATGACGTAATCTACTTCGAGCAATTCATTATTATTTAAGATAAGTTTCAAACCGAATTCATTTTTTTGTAATGTCTCAATAGAAACATTTTTCATATAGACTAGATTTTTTTTCGACATGACTTCATTGGAGAGCGTTTTATTAGCCTTAATTTGTAGAGATCGATTAAGAATAAGTACTTTATTTTTCGACAGAAGTGTATTTGCATAATCAAATGCTGCATCGCCAGCGCCAATAATTGCAATAGTTTTATTTTCTACTTCTCGAATTGGATATACTTCATACAATACATCTTTGAAAGTATACGAAATTGGCTGTGTGCCCGTGGCAATGATAAGCCTATGAGCAGTAAAACTATCGTTATCTGAAAAAAGCGAAAAGTGATTATTGAAATCAATCTTGTGTATGTGACTTTTAATAACTTTTATATTCTTTTTATCTAAATGTTTTTTCAATATTTCAATGAATTCAATTCCCGAAATGCCATAGGGAATCCCCGGGAAGTTTTGTATGGACCCTGCGTTTCGTAAAAGCCCACCAATTGTATCTTTTTCTATGAGTAATGGATCATATCCAAAATGCGCAAGCTGTACCGCTGCTCCAATTCCTGCTGGTCCCGCGCCGATTATGATGATTTGTTCGTTATTCATTTTATAATTTCTTTAACAAACACCGGATACGCAAATCCGTGTGCCAAATTGAGTAAACTCGCCTTCTGAAAATCATCATTATATGTTGCCGTTCCATCGATCGTAAAATACACCTCAAATCCTCGCATAAAAGCGCTTCGGGCGGTTGTTTCACAGCAAAGATGAGTCATAACACCGGTAATAATGAGCGTCTCTATTTTTTTACTCTTCAAAATTTTTTCAAGATCCGTTTTATAAAAGGCGTCGTAGTGATGTTTTGTAATAATTATTCCACTGTCAGTAGAAATCTCTTTAATTATTTCGGTGTCATGAGTATTCATACTCCCTTTCCACCAGCGTTTCATGGAATTATTTGAATCACTATCTTCAGCATGCTTAGTAAATATTATGGGAATATCATTCTGGCGTGAAAATTCAATGAGAGTATTAACTTTGGGAACAATATTTTTCATGCTTGGTACATGTGCATGTGAATTTGTATTATAAAAATATCGTTGCATGTCGAGTACGAGCAGAGCAGTATGATCTATTATTAATTTAAGAGGATGATTTTTACGAAAAGCAAGATCTGTCCGTTCCATACGAGCATGGGTATCATGTAATTGATAGAGTAGGCAATAAAAAATACAAGTACGAACGAGCTACAATTTTTTATTTATTTCAAGCATCCATTTCCAGTAGGGTACGACATGAATAACATATGAATCTTCATGGATCGTTTCTTCTTGATCTTTTGTAATGAGTATTCCTTCTTTTACATTTAAATGCTCTAATGCAGCGACTAATCCTCGAATCTCACGTTTTTTATTATCATGATGTAATGTATAGCTCACTTGAATTGCTAACGTTTCTCTGCTTTCTTTTCTCGCAATGAAGTCGCATTCATTATTATTTTTATCACGAAAAAAAAATACACTATAGTCAGCTTTGATGAGCTCAGTAAAAATGAGATTTTCAAAACTTGCTCCAGTGATTTGATTTTCTTTAAACACCGTTAATTGTAAAAAGCCGTTATCAATAATATATATTTTTTTTGTTAGATAACGTTCTTTCACACGATACGCAAACCGAGGTGCATAATATATAAAACCCGCTTCTTCGAGATATGAGAAATACGTAAAAATCGTGTCTTTATTTAATGAATATTCGGATCCCAGTTTATTTATAAATGAATTTATAGAAAATGGCGTAGAGCAATTCATTAATACATAATTGATGATTACTTTGAGGATATGGGTATTGCGTATTTCATATCGCTCAACAATATCTTTAAAAATGATCATATCGAGGTAATTTTTGAGAAGCTCCTTTTTCATAAGTTCATCGTGAGTCAAAGCAATTCTCGGAAGACCACCAAAACGTAAGAATTCTTCCGCATGTTTTATGATGCCAAATCGTTCACGAGAAAAAGCAGTGTTTTTAGATAAAACGATTCCACGAAATGAAAGGAATTCTTTAAAATGTAAGGGATAATTATTAAGCGAGAGTGTTCTTCCCCTAAGCTCAGTTGCAATTTCATCACTCGATAATTTTGAAGATGAACCGGTAAGAGTAATTTTATAGCGTTTTTTTTCATATAAACGTTTAATAAATAATTCCCAATTATCAATATACTGGATCTCATCAAAAAAAAGATAGACGGATTTCGTTTGATTTTCAGGGTATAATTCATAATAGGCTTCGATAATAAGGTCTAATTGCTGTGACTCTAATGGCTCTAGTCGCTCATCTTCAAATATCAGATAGACGATTTGATCTCGCCCAATCCCTTGCTTTACTAAACGGAGGATTTCATTGTATATTATATACGTTTTCCCCGATCTTCTCAAACCAATGATAGTATTAATTTCTTCAGTATATTCAATATGATACGATCTATTGATTACTGATGAAAAGCCTTCTTCTTGCCATTCTAGTATTACTTTTTTTATAGTATCTTTCATAATATGATAGTACAAAAATACTAATTTATATCATAATATACTATGATGAATTTATTTTAGCAAGAAAAAAGTGACTGGCGCATTTTGCCGGAAAGCTGACCGTC
>CAZRKD010000035.1:0-10706 GCA_964600515.1 uncultured bacterium | reverse complement strand
CGCCTGACGTATAATCGTCGCAAGGTCATTCATAAGTGCGCGATACTAAGACTTGGATGAACGAAAAGTCAAGCGACCGAAATGAGCCGTGTTCCTTTTGGTCGGGTTTCGATCGTTAATGTGATTGGATTTTTTCTCTCATGAGTTTGCTATCTGATTTAATTCTTTTGTTTATCTTGCCAATCAACGTATCTATAGAATTTTTAAATGATGAATCGAGCTTTTGATTATTTTGTATTTTTTCGTTGAATTTCATTAGCCAAAATATGGTGGCTCTGTAATTACCAACTCCATCCATTAACTTTTGCATTTTGTGAATATGTTTTCTTATAAGTTCCGCATCACTATCGGTGTATAAAACTTTTTTAGGATGTAAAATGCTTTCGATGTTTTCTATATCGTTCTTGGTTATAGTATTTGTACTATCAAGATATTTTTCTGGATGCTCTTCAAAATAGCTAAAGCGAATAGGTTCAATATATTGTGCATCAACTGGTAGATCTATATTTGCTGTATTATTTTCTATTACTGTTTTCATCATACCTTCTCTATTTACTTTATCTGCTTCTAAGTAGTTAGGCATGAATGAAAAACACAATATGCTCGAAAATATTTATGCTATGCAAAAATGTTAAGATTTTGGAATAAACCGTGAAAAATAGAGAGATAATGAAAAAGTAGGTACAATTCGTAAAACAGGTATTTGGTTACTCGTTACAATTAATTCATCACCTGTTTTTTCAATTTCTCTAAAATATTCAAGCATCTTCGCTTTCAAAATGCCTTTTGAAATTAAACGTATATGTTCTCCTAATGACTATACTTATAGAAAAACATATAATATGAGCGTATAATAGTTTTAATAATCAATAATACGCTTATATTTATATAATTTTTAGCGCATTAGTGGTTTTATAAGTTGACATACGCTAATAATCGTAATATCATTAAATACATAAATTATTAGAAAGAGCCTATGTTTATCGGACGAGAATACGAGATTAAGCTTCTTAGAGACAAAAGAAATAGTAATCGTGCACAGCTTATTGCCGTTTATGGAAGAAGAAGAGTAGGTAAAACAGAGTTAATCGAAAAAGCATACGAAAAAGAAATTATCTGGAAATTTGAAGGAATCGAAGGAATGGGAACACAAAACCAGATAAAAAACTTTATTTCTACGTTATCGCACTATTCTGATGATAGAGAATTGTTAGAAAAGGATATTACGACATGGCAAGAAGCTTTACTTCTTTTATCTAAAAAAATTGAAAATAAAACGATTGTTGTTTTTTTTGATGAGTTTCAATGGATGGCGTCCATGCGTAGGGAGCTTGTTTCCATTTTTAAATGGGCATGGGATAATTATTTTTCCAAAAATCCTGCATGTACATTCGTGATTTGTGGTTCTATATCATCATTTATTGTAAAAAAAGTTTTACACTCACGTGCCTTGTATGGACGCGTTGATCTTGAAATAAATTTACTGCCATTTAGTGTGCAGGAAACTATGAGATTTTTTGAGAATAATCGTACGAGAGACGAAGTACTTGAAATATACATGACGTTAGGAGGCATTCCTCAATATCTCTTAGAGCTCGATCCTAAAAAATCATTGGTTCAAAATTTAGATATTCTGGCATTTCATCCCTATGGATATTTTTTTACTGAATATCAGAAGTTATTTATCAGCCATTTTTCACGGAATAAAAATTACGAAAAGATCTTAAAGTTATTGTCAGGTAGGTATGTTCAGTCAATTGATGAGGTTGCAAAAAAAATAAAATTAAAATCAGGAGGAACATTTACTGAATTGCTTGATGATTTAGAATTTGCCGGATTTATTGAAAGGTTTCATCCCATTGATAAAAAAGAGGGGAGCAAGATTATAAAGATTAAAATCCATGATGAATTTTTGCATTTTTATTTTAGTTTTGTTGATAAGAATAAACATTATATAGAAGAAGGATCGATTAAATCATATGAGATATTGACCAGTAATCAATTTAAACAATGGCGTGGGTATGCTTTTGAAAGATTCTGTAGAAAAAATACACGTCTTATTGCAAAAACACTAGAGTTCTCCGGTATTCGCTATGAACATGGATCATGGTTTAGAAAAGATCTACCCGAGATTACCCAAATAGATCTTGTTTTTAAACGAGCTGATAATGTTCTCACGGTGTGTGAAATTAAATATGTTGATACTCTTTCAAATAATCTCACGACAGAATTTGAAAGAAAAGTTGAGATTCTGCATAACTATTTTTCATGTTCAATTCAAAAAGTACTCATACTTGGGAAAAAAATAACAGTACCAAAAAAAATTGAGAGATTTTTTGATATTATATTATTTGCAGATGATATTTTTTAAGTACATTGTTGGAGGATACACATGAAAAATAGCTATCGTATGAGTACTTTACAGATTAAAGAAGCAGGTATACATGCGTTAATTAAAGAACTTGGCCTCATTGGATTTATACGATTCATGAGTCAGTATACATTGGGAAGTGGTAATTATACTGAAGAAAGAAAAACTTCTTAAACATTATTCTCTTGAAGATATTAAAAAAGAAATCAAAACAAGAAGAACTGAAAAATAGTCTTAAACCAACATACCAATGATTCTTTTGGTGGAACTGTCATATCTTGTAGCCTGGAAACCTAAACATGTCCGAGTTATAACCATCCGGAACCTGCCCGGCAACTCGTGGTCGAAAAAACGACCAAATGGTACAGGGCATATTATAGAATACAACGGTAACCTGTCATTGAAAATAAACAAAATAAGGAGTATAATGATACTATGAAATCAGAAAAATATAAAAAACAGAGTCGTCGTTTACCAAAGAGCTTTCGTGGATATTTTTGGGACTCTGATTTTAAAGCATTAGATATGATAAAATACCGTTGTTTTATTATAGAACGACTCCTCGAATTTGGTGGGCTCGATGCCCTTGTATGGGTATTAAAAAATATTTCACAAAAAGATGTGATTTATTTTTTAAGATCAAAAAAAGCACACTCATTAGATAGAAAAAGTTATCTTTTTTGGACACATGTTGCTACTATGAAAGATGTATGGAAAATTCGATAAAGTATTCAATTCTCGATAAACAGAGAAAAAGGATTTTAGATCAGCTTAGTCATTTCAAAAAAAAATTTTATCTTGCTGGTGGTACTGCGCTTGCTCTTCAAATAGGACATCGACATTCTATAGATTTTGATTACTTCACCCATGTTCCTTTTGATAACAAGTCGCTATTTGATGAAATACAACAATTGTTTGGTACCTATAAAATAATACAAATTCAAAACACTCATAACACCTTAAGTGTTTTACTCAATCAGAAAATCAAATTTTCCTTTTTCACCATATCCGATACCAATGTTTTACCATTGATTGACACTCAATATTTTTTTCTGCTTCCGGCTCAAGAAATTGCGGTAATGAAAATTGCAGCTTTATTAAGAGCAGCATATCGAGATTATGTAGATTTATATTATCTTTTTCATGACTATTCCTTACAAGATATCTTTACTCTAGCAAAGAAAAAGTACAAAAACTTCGACGAAGGAGTGTATCTCAAATGTTTATTATCGTATGATGATATAACAATGAGCCCAATACGATTTATCAAAGGTTTTGAAGTTACACCAAAACAAGTATTCTCATTTATTAAAAAAACTACCGAAATATATCTGAAAAGTTCTTGAGATATGGCAACTCCCGGTCCTAAAATCGATCAAACGGTACAGGGCATATTTTAGAATACATTAAAGTCAATTTTAAATCCAAGATTGAGATTCATATCGTTCATGTTTGTGGTATGGATATCGCCGAAAATCATGTAATAATGATTTTGGAGTCGTAAAAATGCAATATAGGGACCAACATCTATTTCAAACGTAACAAACGGCGATCCATTGAATCCTACGCCAACTGCGCGCGTTGTTCGACTCTCCGGCGCAAAAGAAAAACCACCCAAAAGCCCAGCATGAACAGCATACTTTTTTTCGGGCATAAAATTATAATCAAAGCCCAAATCTGCATTAATAATTTGAAATGACGAAACTTGAGCATTTCTTTGAATCGAAAAAAACGACCCATCGAATTCTGCTACATACGCAAGCTTTTGCATTGGATTTAATTTTTCAGTAGGAAAATATAATGTTGCCTGACCAATGAATCCTATGTCAGTCGATAATTGGCTCGTCTCACTATAGAGCCGCCGTCCACCAAATTCAATGCTGCCATTGAGAGCAAAAGATGTGTAAGAAAAGATAAAGAAGAAAAGAATAAAATAATATAATTTCTTCATGCGAAGCCTCCATTGAAAATATATGTATTTTAGAATAAAAAGCAGTCAATGTCTAACTTTATGAAAAAAATACAGGTGATTTGTGGTTTTTTTCGACCAAGAACTTAGAAGATCCGTCCCTATATAGCAGGTGGGGCTGTCAATATTTCATATGATCAGTATGGAAAAGTCGCTAATGTAGTAGTTATTGTACCTGTTGCAAAGCTACTCGTAAGAAGTGCTCCTCAGATAATTGAGATGACATCCCGTGAGATGAGCCTCTTTGAGAATAATCTCTACCTTGATATTAGACGAATACAAAGGATTCGAGATGAACATCCTCATCATTAAGTTGTCTTTCTAATTCGTTTGTGCTAGCCTCCGGCCAATGATTCCCAAGCAATTTAATAAAAAAATTCGCAATAAATTAATCGTTACATTCTTAGTGCCTCTTTTAATTTTGATTATCATTGCAGGAGTAATTATTTATTTTATTGCCTATCGAGGATTTGAAGAAGAACTCAGCCGAAAATTAATTGCGATTGGATTTGCGGCAACGACACGATTTCACCCTGACAGCGTTGCTCTTCTTGAGCCAGGAGATGAATCAACGCGGCTCTATCAAAGTACGCAAAAAAAACTCCTCGAACTCTGTACGCTTACGACAATTAATAGAATTTATCTTTTTAAAACAGATAATACGTCGTTAGTAGATACTGAAAATAATATAAATATTGGCTATAAATATAGTCGACATGAATTTGACCATAATGAAATTTCATATGCTTTATCCGAATTTCAGCCTATTTCATCGATACTTTTTCAAGGCCAAGATGGGGAATACTATAAGACCGGATATATTCCCATTAAAACTGAAGCAAACGAAACGATTGTCCTTGCAATTCAGGGAAGCGCAGCATTCTATAAAACGCTCACGAGCTTGAGGAGAAATATGTTTATTGCGATTCTTGTCGTTATATTTCTCATTGTTGCTTCATCACTGGTATACTCACAGCAAATCGTATCTCCCATTAAAAATTTAGTGGATGCAGCATTAAAAATTTCTGAAGGCGATCTGACGACCGAGGTAAAGCTTTCGACTAAAGATGAAATCGGTTTTTTAGGGCAAAAATTTAATGAGATGAGGAAAAATGTACTCGAGCGCGATCAGCGGCTCCAAATGATGTTACGAGGCATTGCCCATGAAGTGCGGAATCCGCTTGGAGGACTTGAGCTCTTCTGTGATCTTGCAGATAAAGAAAACGATATATGGGCTACGAAGCGACATCTCAAGAAGATGAGAGAAGAAATTGGTACGCTTAATAGAATCGTAAATGAGTTTTTAGATTTTGCACGAAAGATGAGTATTACGGTGAGTTCGGTCTCGGCACAAGAGTTTCTCGAAGAAATCTCTCTTCTTATGGCCCATGATTTTGAAGTACATCACATACTATGGAAAACCGTACTTAGCGATGGAGATTTACGATTTGAAGTTGATCGAGAACACTGGAAGCGTGTATTTTTAAATCTTATCAAGAATTCTATTCAATCACTTGATAAACCGGAAAAAAAGATTATCACTTCAGTCAGTAAAGATAGATTGCAAAAGAATGGTAATGAAATAGAAGCGCTTAAGTTTGTTATTGAAGACAATGGAGTAGGCATTCGAGAAAATGAATTAGAAGATGTTTTTAAACCGTTTTATACGACCAAAGAAAAGGGCAGTGGCTTGGGATTATCATTTGTTAAAAAAGTTATCGATGAGCATAACGGAAGTATACAGATTGAAAGCAAGTTGAAAAAAGGAACGAAAGTGATTATGGTGATGCCTATGGAATATAGTGGAACAAAATAATGGCAATGATATCAATATTTAGATGAGCGTATAGCGTACAGCGTATAGCGTATAGGATAAGAAATAAAACTATACGCTCAACGCTATCCGCTATATGCTTGTGAGGTTTTTATGGCAAGTATATTAGTTATTGAAGATCACGATACCATGCGAGAAGGGCTTTATGCGAGCATAACCCGCATGGGTCATTTTGTAGTTGCGACAAAAAATGGAGCTCAAGGAATTGCGACGTATAAACAAAATGCAGATGATTTTGATTTTGTTATTACTGATCTCAAAATGGATGATAAAAATGGCATGGTCGTTTTGAAAGAACTCAAAGAGATTAATGCGGACGTTCTTCTCATGATTATTACCGGCTATGGTACAATCGATACTGCGGTCGAAGCAATGAGAGAGGGCGCCTATGATTTTATTACCAAGCCTTTTTCGTATGAGCTCTTGAAAACAAAAATCGATTCAGCATTGAAATTGAGTGAGCTCAAAAAAGAAAATGCAAAGCTATCAAATTTCAATTCTTATCTACGCCATAAAGAGAAAGAGCTATTTAATTTTGAAGAAATTATTGGTGCTTCATCCCTTCTAAAAGAAGTTAAGGAAACAATTAAGAAAGTCGCTCCAACTGACTCAACGGTTTTGATTACGGGTGAGTCTGGTACCGGGAAGGAGCTCTTTGCTCGTGCAATTCATTTTAATAGTGAACGAAAAAATCAACCTTTTATTAGCTTTAATTGCAGTGCCCTTGCTGAAGGAATTCTTGAAAGCGAACTTTTTGGCCATGAACGCGGGGCATTTACCGGAGCAGTGAAAGGAAAGCTCGGGCGTTTTGAGCTTGCGGATCGCGGAACTATTTTTCTTGATGAAATAGGTGATCTCACTCCTACCGTACAATTGAAATTACTCCGCGTTATTCAAGAGCGCGAATTTGAACGAGTTGGTGGAACTCGTACCATTAAAGTAAATGTTCGTATTATCTGTGCGACGAATAAGAATTTAAAAAAATTAGTTGAAGAAGGAAATTTTCGAGAGGATCTGTATTATAGAATTCATATTGTGCCCGTCGTATTGCCTCCGTTACGAGATCGCAAAGACGATATCCCAACACTCTCTCATCACTTTCTCAATCGTTTGAACGATCGCTTTAAAAAAAATATTACGACGATTACGGGAAAGGCAATGCAGGTGTTGTCGAATTATAAATGGCCAGGCAATATTCGAGAGCTCGAAAATATCATTGAACAGAGTTATGTTCTTGCGAATGGATCAGTCATTGATGAAATTGATCTCCCGTGGACTTTAAAAGATATTAGGAATAGAAACCTCTTGCTTGTTCCTAATAGTGATCTACCATTGCCTGATGTCCTTGATAATTTAGAAAAGCAGCTTATAGAAAAAGCATACGTTAAATCACGCGGAATAAAGACAGAAACCGCTCGAGCCTTAGGAATTAAAACGAGTGCACTCTACTATAAATTAGAGAAGTATGGGCTTTTGGAAAAATACGGCTTTAAAGACAATGAAAATACGTAAGACGATATTATTTTCTCTTATTCTTTATTGTTCCTTTTTTGTATATCGTATCGCTGCATCTCAGAATTCAATTGAATCATTAAAAAAAGAGATAGCTTTAAAAACTGAAGATCAAAAGAAAATCCGCACCGCGATTCGATCTATTGAAGGGGAGATATTAGAGCTTTCAAAAGAAATTACTGAACTTAAATTAAAAGAAAGAAATAGCCGCAGTTTTTTTGGAAGTATCAAACTCGATAATCTCTTAAAGCAATCAGAAAAAATCGAAAAGAAATTAAAAGAAGAAGAACTAAAACTTCAGGCAATTACAAAGCAAATTAATGAAAAAAATACACTCTTAATGAATGAATATACGGCATTTTTGAAAGAATCAAAACGTGAACTCGGAGAAATGAAAAATCGAAAGAGTGAGGCCTTTAATCATATCCTTGAAGAATATGCCAAAATAGCCCAGGAACGTGAAAAGCTTGTGGGAGAGCCATTGATCAAGCCTATTGATTTTTCAGGAATCACTATAAGTTATTTAGATACACAAGGAGATATTGAAGATAAAATTGACATATTAAATGATTATCAAGAAAAAATGACCGAACAACGGCTTGCGGTAGTTCTACGATTAAATGAACTCAAAGATCGGAAGACCCTTATTGATCAAGTACGTCAGTTTGATGAAGAGCTACAATTTTTTAGCGATGATTTTGTAAAGTTTGCGACAAAAGTAAAAGATTCGGAAGATAAAGATACCGAAACTGAAGAAGAAAAATCGACCAATGCTGATGACAATACAGTAGCTACAGAGGAAACAACTGAAGCGACGCCTCAAAGTGAGACAGATTCCGCCCCAGAAAATAGTCTTGAGACGGAAAGCGACAATGGAGGAGATACATCAACTCAAAGATCTCCAGTATCTACCGAGAATGCGACAAGTACAACGACCACTCCTACGGAAGAACTCGATACTGATAAAAATACTGTACCTGAAAATATTTCAACTCGCAGTGAACAAATTGCCCCATTTAAAAATAGCCTCGATACTGTCAAAGAAATACCGCTTCATGTCGGAACCCTTGAGGTTATGATTACGAAGCTAGCAAGTGATAAACGCATGCTTGATATGAAGATAAAAAAAATTAATGAAAAAATAAAACATTTTAAAAATATTGCAAAGAAGAGGGGAGAAATCGAATGAGATCAAGACGAATTGTTGTACTATTGCTGATCTTCTTTGTAATACTGGAAGCTCAAGGTTTTAGCAATTTTCGAGAATTCCAAAAAAATCTTTCGACAAAAACAAGCCTTCAGGGCGGTGTTGAATATGATACGAATGTGTATAAAACACTTGATACCACGGGGCTTGAAGATGACTTTTTAGTACGTATTTTTGCAAGCTTAGCTATCGATTATAAATTAACGACTAAAGATTCGCTTTTTTTTACCTATCAGGCAGGAGCAAAAAAATTTATCGATATCGATGATAAAGATACCTTAATGAATTCACTTAAATTAGGATATAGGGGAATTTTTTTGGATAAAAACATTGTTGTCGTTGAAGGTAATGTAAAAACAAAGGATGAACGAGGATCTGATCCTGCTCTCAAAGAAGATTATTTTTTAACATGGGGAGCGTTTCGATGGGGAAGAAATATCCGTGATTTTGCTGATGCCCTTTTTGATGTTCAGTATTCGTATTTTGATTTTGATGCCAATAATAATTTTGATTATGTGCGTGGTCGTTATGGAGTTACATTCGATAAAAGATTCTTACGTTTTTATACGGGAAATCTGGGGTATCATTTTAGTCATCAGGATTTCCGTGAAACGCTTATTGGATTTGGTGATCGCAGCGATACCAAACATGAATTTCTGACTGCTTTTGAAATTGATCGCTTTATTTTATCACGCTTCTCATACGTTTTTGAAGATTCCAATTCAAATATTAGCGGGCTTTCATTTACGAATCATCGCTTTTCGCTCCAGGTCTCACGAAATTTTCCCTGGGACACTACTCTTGTTGCACAAGGTACGTTTCAAATTAAGAGTTATCCGAGAAGTGAATTTGTTGATGAAGAAGGCCAGCGGTTTTTACTTACCGAAGCGGAAGAAGAAAATTTTAATTCAATTATTGTAAAGGCATCAAAGAAGATCTCGGAAGACTTATTTTTAGAATTTAAATTTTCACGTTTTTCGAATGAACTCTCCGATAAAGAAGATTCATTTAGGCGGTATTTATATAATCTCTCAGTACGCTATGTATTCTAAAGGCATTTTATATACCATTGCAACACCGATTGGAAACCTCGAAGATATAACCCTTCGAGCGATTCGAATACTTTCTGAAGTAGATCTTATTCTTGCCGAAGATACGAGAGTCACATTACGGCTTCTTAATCATTTAAAAATAAAAAAGCATCTCATCAGTTTAAATAGAATTAATGAACAGGCAAGAATTTATTCGAGCCTAGCGGAATTAGAGCATGGAAAAAATATTGTACTTGTATCTGATTCAGGAACCCCACTCTTGTCAGACCCCGGGAGAATGCTTATTGAAGCGTCGTTAGAAAAAAATATATCTGTTATCCCAATTCCTGGGCCTTCTGCAGTTACAGGAATTCTTCAAGCATCGCGACTCGTCTATAATTCATTTATTTTTTTAGGATTTCTACCACGAAAAAAGTCTCATAAAAAAAAATTACTCGAAGAGTTTCCTGAAAGAACAATACCCATAATTATCTTTGAATCTCCATTTCGCATTCTCGCAACATTAAAAGAATTACATGAACTTTTAGGAGATCGAGACATTACGATCGGTCGTGAAATGACAAAGATGCATGAAGAATATCTTCATATGACATTACAAAATGCGATTTGCGAATTCGAAAATAGACAAAAGATTCTCGGAGAATTTACCGTAATAATTTCGTAGCATTTGACGATAGGCCTAGGAAGAGATATAATAATATTATGGATTTAGTTTATTTATATTTTCCTCATGTTATAGGAAGTGATTTTTGGATTCAGGT
>CAZRKD010000034.1:0-10727 GCA_964600515.1 uncultured bacterium | reverse complement strand
GGGTGAAGGTGCAGACCAACTTCTGCATTCATTTGGTATGGGGCATCTTATATATCAATCGCTACAATGTGGAACAAAGAACACACTTATGATATGAAATCATGAGCTTGACATAACTACCATTTTTTGGGAATGAGGTGGGGACCGACATATGAACTTATTCTGTCGGGGGCACTTTCACCTTTCATCATTTGATTTCGGGTATTGTTTTTTCTGTAAAAATTAAGCTCCGACGCGTATTACTCGATAACAATATTCAATTTCTCCGATACTACATGAAGTTGTGAAATATGGAGTAGCGCTTTTGTAGAAGATGCCCCCTTGTTTTCTTTAATTACAACTTTAGAGTTGACAACTTTAAAGTTGATAAGTAATATATAAGTATGAAGTTTTATGGAAGAGAAGAAGAATTGGCGATTCTTGAAGCTCATTGGAAAGAAGAAGAGCCCATTGTAGATGTACTCATAGGACGGCGTCGCATTGGGAAGACGCACCTTGCACTTCAATTTGTAGAGAATAAGAAGAATTTGTATTTCTTTACGTCGCGAAAAGAAATTCCTGCACTCCTCGAAGAATGGGGAGCTATTGTTCGTGAAGTATTTCCCGAGGTAACAACGTTCCGAAATATTGATGAATTCTTACGCATTCTTTTTTTACTTCTTAAAGATGAAAAATATGTTCTTATTTTTGACGAGTTTCAAAATTTTAAATATATCTATCCCGAGGCTTTTAGTGATTTTCAAAAACATATTGATGACGTTATTGAAAAAAATATCAATGTCCACCTTCTATTCTTAGGCTCATCTGTTACGTTGATGGAGAAAGTATTTAAAGATGCCAAGGAACCACTTTTTAATCGAGCAACTCGCATATTTCGCATGGAGGGATTTATGTTTCCTTTGGTACATCGAATTATGAGAGATCTAAAACTATCAAAAGACGTGGCAGCAACATTTGATTTTTATTCAGTGTTTAATGGTGTCCCCAAGTATTATGATATCATGGCAAAAGAAAAGAAGAGGTTTGGAAATTTATCCGATATCATGAAAGAGCAGTGTCTTTCACCTAAAGGAGCATTAACAGAAGAGGGATTTTTCCTTTTACAATCGGAATTCGGAAAAGATTATCAGAAGTACTTTGATATACTGACTCACCTAGCTTTGGGAGAAACGTCGATTACTGATATTGCTATAAAACTTCAAGAACCGACAAATAAAATAGCCGTATATCTTAATCGCTTGTTCACCTATTATGGGTTAATCGAAAAACGTGTGCCTCTTTTGGAACCAAAGCAGTCAGAAACCCGGTATCGAATAAAGGATCAATTCCTCAAGTTTTGGTTTCGTTATATTTATAAACGCCTTAGTTATATTGAGCGAGGGAATACCGAATTTTTATGGAAAATCATTAAGAATGATTTTACCAATCATCAGGGCCCTGTTTTTGAAGAACTCTGTACGAGGCTCTTTTTAACTGATAGAGTGCAAAAAAAACTATCTCTGAATTTTGAGATATGGGAATATGGAAACTTTTGGTCAAAAAAAGATACTATAGAGATTGATCTCATTGCATATGATAAAAAGAAAGAACATCTTTTGCTCATCGAATGTAAACTCAATCCTCGAAGAATTACATCATCGTTTATCAATGAATTTAAAGTAAAGTCAACGTATCCACTCTTTCAAAAATTTAAGACAAAAAAGCTTGTAATCTGGACAAAAGATCCTGCTGATAAACAAGTTCAATCATTGTGTAAGCAGCATAATGTACTCTCAATAAGTCTTGATGATGCTCTATAGGAAAACATGCCATCCACGAAAACGAAGGAAAAAGTACATGCAAAATTCATCCGGATGTGATTATTCTCTTCCCATACTTCATGAAGTTGTACATACGGAGTAGCTCTTTTGTAGGAGTTATTGCCTCAAATCATGATACGTAGGTACTATACTCGCCAAAAAACAATTTTCTTGACAATATTTGGCGTTAATAATATATAAAATAGCGCCAAATAACGATATATTTTCTATCTTTGGCGGAAAGAATACGCTTGCGATATGAAATCATTAACTATCAAAAAAAATCTCCATTTTATTGGACGAAAGAAAGAACAAGAAAAGTTAGAAGAAATTACCAAAAAAAAAGAAGCAACGGTTATCACTGTTTTTGGGAGAAGACGAGTAGGAAAGACAGAACTTATTGAGCAATCTTTGAGAACATATAAGGTATTAAAATTTGAAGGGATTCAAGCTGATCCTTTAGTTCGTGATCATGATGCAAAGGTATATCAAATAACGATGGTATTAAAACAATTAGCAGCGTACACGGGAAATGAATATATTGGAAAATTACACTATACGAATTGGTATGACGTTTTTGATATCATTGCGAGTCTTATTACCAAAGGCCGGTGGATTCTCTATTTTGAAGAAGTTCAGTGGTTGGCAAATTACACATCGGATTTTTTTTCTGAATTAAAACCAATTTGGGACAATAAATTACGACACAATAGAGAGCTCATTCTTGTTTTTTGTGGGTCATCACCTTCATTTATCATGAAAGAGCTCGTATCTGATAAGGCTTTTTATAATAGATCCCATGAAGAAATTCATCTGAAAGAGTTCAGTTTACGTGAAGTCAGAGAATTCTTAGGAAAAATAAGATCATTCCATGAAATACTCTTTGCCTATTTATTAGTTGGAGGGATACCCGAGTATCTAAAATATTTAAAAAAAGAGTCTTCTGTTTTTTTAAGCATATGTAAGCATTCATTTACTCCACGTTCTTTTTTTTCAATTGAAAAAGATAAAATATTTGTGAGTAGTTTGAGCACGAATAAAAATTTTGAAAAGGTTATTACGTTCTTGAGTGTACGCAAGTATGCAACACGGGATGAAATTGTAAGAGCCTTAAAGACAAAAACAGGAGGCTATGTAACCGAACTTCTTAATGAACTTGAGGCATGCGGCTTTATTGAACGATATACACCAGTTCAATTGGAGACAAACAGTATTGTTGGACGTTATTGTATTACTGATTCTTATCTTCAGTATTATTACAAATTTATTCTTCCAAGAATTAAAGATATAGAGAATGGTGATTTTGAAGATAACCCAACCCAGTGTCTTACGATGGACAACGTAAATAAATGGCTTGGATTTTCATTTGAAAGGTACTGCAGAAAGAACCATCGCATAATAGCTGGCATTCTCGGATTTGGGGCAGTTAATTATCGAGCGGGAGCTTTTTTTACCCGAGGGATAGTACAAGAAAAACCCGGCTTTCAAATTGATCTTATGTATATGAGGAATGATAATGTTATGACCATTTGTGAAATTAAATATCGTCAAACAAAAGTAGGTACTTCTATAATTCCCGAGTTTGAGAAAAAGTTAGAACTTCTTAAACAAGAACTTCCTAATGTCAAAAAAGCTACTCTATCAAAGGTTTTAATTACAACCCATGGTGCTGAAAATTCACTAATAAAGAGAGCTTATTTTGATCGTATTCTTACGTTAGAAGATCTTTTTGCGTGAGTCTTTTTTTCGAAGATTACTAGGGCAGACTCGCAAGAAATCTATCTGCAGAAATGACAAGCCCATTATGGTCGACTTTTTTAAAGACATTCTTGGTGAAGGTGCAGACCAACTTCTGCATTCATTTGGTATGGGGCATCTTATAGTTAGGTGCAGCCCAACTCATGAATGCATTCGGGCAGGGGCACTTTTTGAAAAACATGCAATCCACGAGTCCATCAGAAAAGGAACTGGCATAAATTGATGCAGGTTGCTTTTTGTTATCGATTTTTGTAAAATAATATATATGACATTACGAGATATAGGGCGTCTTGTAACCTATTGGAAACAAGGCTCGGAGCTCAATTTTGAATCAGCAAAAGCTATTGCGGAAAAATCAAAGAAATATGTTGAGGCACTCTGTTTTCTTCATCTTTCATGTGAGAAAATAGTAAAGGCCTATTATGTACAGAAGAAGCAAGAGCATGCACCGTATTCTCATAATCTGTTATATTTAGCTAAATTGGGAGCGTTAGAGCTCGAGAAGCATGATGAGAAATTACTGAGTGAAATTAATGAATATAACCTTGAGTGTAGATATCCCGATGATAAATATTTGATTTATAAAAAAGCAACACAAGAACTGTTTGAAGCGTATTTTAAAAAGGTCGAAAAATTTCGTACATGGATATTAAAGAAATTAAAATAATAGCGATTAAACTTAGGCGAGTATTACTCGATAACAATATTCATCCGGATGTGATTATTCTTTTTGGTTCCTATGCGAAGAAGAATCCGAGAAAAGATAGTGATATTGATCTTGCTGTTGTATCTCGTGATTATGGTAAGGATCGATTCGTTGAAGGGAGTCGTCTGAATTATCTTGTTTCACAAATAGATTTTCGCGTCGAAGCTATCCCTATTGGCCTTAGAGAATACCTCTCAACTCATTCGATTTCTCCTATACTTTATGAAGTTATAAAATTTGGAGTAGCTCTTTTGTGAAAAAAAGGCGCCATCCTCGGATCCAGGAGAAAAGGAAAGGCATAAATGCTTTTTAAATATCGATCGTCACTATCTTCTTGATAACATAGGCGCCAATGCCTTGAAGAATAAGGCATGCAATAATTAAAAACCAACCGAGTTTTGTGGTGACAAAGAGTTTCATGCCCGTGG
Source organism: uncultured bacterium (assembly GCA_964600515.1). GTDB lineage: Bacteria > Bdellovibrionota_F > JAHFAK01 > JAHFAK01 > JAHFAK01 > JAHFAK01. The sequence goes on along the minus strand of CAZRKD010000034.1, from coordinate 6,036 downwards.
GATTTAATGAATAAAATGCAAAGGCAAGTACATAGGGAAAGCCTATCATCATGGTCCCTTGGGCAATGCCCATTGATGTCATGGCTTTGATTTTCCCATTTATTTTTTTGCGTTCGCGAATTGTATTCGTCATGGTATCGAATGTTTCCCCGAGATTGCCACCGGTTTCACGCAAAATAGTAATTGAACTAACGACCATGCCCAGGTCTTCTGAAGGTACTCGATTTGATAAATTAATAAGTGCATCATCGATTGTCGTTCCTAAGGAATGTTCAGATAAAACGAGCGCAAATTCCTGTGCAATAGGATTGGGCATGTTTTTTACAATAACCTGAAGTCCTTGCAAAAGGCTTAAGCCCGCTTGTAATGAATTTGAAAGCATTCCTAAAGCATCGATGAGCTGTTCATCAAATTTTTCAATGCGTTTATAATACAAAAATCCTAAAATAATTTTGGGTAAAAACCAACCTATGAGTCCAAAGACGCTTGTAACGAGCACTAAAATAAATCCCGACATGCTATAGGTAAAAAAGAATCCAAGCATGGCGAAAAAAAGCGTTGGGCCTAATCCGATGGCAATAACACTATATTTTTTTTGAAATTTCGGAAGATACATCTTTTCAAATATATCTTTAACCCATCGCATTCGTTCCGAGACTTTGGTAATAATAAAATTTTCAATAAGCGGATATATCATTATGACGATGAGAAAACCAGCGACGCCGAAGAGAATTGATATAAAGTTTTCTGATGCTGTCATGATAAAATCCATATTATTTTACTCCGCTAAACAATCCTTTCGGAATTCTGATTCCTTTTTCTTTAAGTGTTTCCAAAAATTTTGGCACAAGGCCCGTTGATTCAAAGCGGCCAACGACTTTGCCTTTGTCATCGACGCCTTTTTGTTTAAAAATAAATATATCTTGCAAAACAACTTTATCGCCTTCAATGCCGGTTACTTCGGTAATATGTGTTATTCGTCGAGATCCATCACTTAATCGATTGAGTTGAAAAATCATATGTATTGCTGATGCAATTTGTTCACGGATTGCCTTAGAGGGCAGATCATAGCCAGCATACATGACGAGCGTTTCGAGTCGTTGCATGGAATCGCGTGGGCTATTTGCGTGAAGTGTTGTCATTGATCCATCATGGCCGGTATTCATTGCCTGAAGCATATCGAGTGCCTCAGCTCCACGGCATTCACCAACGATAATTCGATCAGGCCGCATACGAAGTGCATTTTTGACAAGATCTCGAATCGATATTTCATTTTCGCCTTGTAAATTAGGAGGTCGTGTCTCAAGCGTTCCCACATGCTCTTGTGGCAATTGTAATTCAGCTGAGTCTTCAATCGTAATAATTCGTTCGTTTGTAGGAATAAATGATGCCATAACATTTAAGAGCGTTGTTTTTCCTGATCCTGTTCCTCCAGAAACAATACAGTTGAGCCGTGCTTCAATACAGGCTCTGACAAGATCTGCAATGTCTTCGGTCAGTGTTCCAAATTTGATGAGATCTTTATAGGTAAATGGCTCTTTCGAGAATTTACGAATCGTAATCATGGGACCCGTTAAAGAAAGTGGAGGAATAATTGCATTGACCCGCGATCCATCTTTGAGGCGCGCATCAACCATGGGTGTTTTTTCATCGATACGTCGTCCAATCGGCGCAACGATTCGTTCGATAACGCCCAAGAGATGTCTGTCAGTCGTAAAATTCATATTCGTGAGTACAAGCTTTCCGCTTTTTTCAACATATATTTGATTTGCTCCATTAACCATAATTTCTGTAATTGATGGATCGGCGAGAAGATCTTCGAGTGCTCCTAAACCAAGGGCTTCATCGTAGATCTCTTTAGAGATTCGTCGTCGATCTTCAAGGCTTTCTATTTTTCCTCCCAACGTATCGAGGAGTTGGTTGATTATTTCACGTGTTTTAACTTTAAGTTCTTCAAATTTCTTTGGATTTTTTTCACTAATTTCAAGTGGATCAACACTCTTTAAATCCATGACATCAATGAGTTTCTTATGGATGTTAATTTTTATATCGTTGTAGAAATCGGTGGTTGTATCTTTTTTCCGTGAAAAAATATCTCGAGAAATTGATGTTCCTTCGGCCTTTCTGCCTTCAAGTGATGGATTTACTTCTCTTAAAACTTCAAGTCCAATTGTTCCGGGACCTGCAGCAGGTTTTAAATATTTTACAAATTTTTCACTCATCATATACTGAGCTAAATCAAAAATACATTTTGATACCGGATGCGCATTTTGAGAAATGACAAATGGCGCACCTTTCGTGACCGCGTATTCAAAGAGCGCCTCATCTTTTGGAATGGTCAATAAAATATCCTTTCGAAATTTTTGTGCGACTATTTGTTTGGTAATGACACTCTTGGGATTAAATTCATTGAGTATCACCGCAATCATATCGCCGGGAATATGCAGCGCCTGAAGCTCTCCCAGTTTTTTTGCACTTTGATACAGCGTGGTTACATTGTGGTTCGTGAGAAAAAAAACAAAATTTGCGAATTCATAAGGTTTATAGGAAAATCGATCGATTCTCGATCCCATATCAATAATAATATATGTATATGCCTGACGTACAAGATTCATAAAGGCATCAATTGATTGAGCCTCAATACTGATGAGTTCATTTTTTCTTTTATAGAGTTCAATGAGCGAAATGCCAGAGCTATGTTTTGAAATTCGTGTTGCAAGAGCTTGGCTATCAAGCTTATGAATAGAATCAAGAAGTTCAGTAATCGATGTAATTTCGATTAACGCCGAAAGATTTTTTATGTCGCCACAATTTTCAGTATCAAAATCAATAATAAGAACGCGGGCGTTACTTAATTTATGTAAGGCAATTGCAAGATTGAGACAAAAGTTTGATTTACCAATTCCATCTTTTGCGCCTGTTACTGCAAATACCTGTGATTGCATACTCCATTACCCTTTAGTTGGATACACTTCATATAAATTAAAATAATCTTTGAGTTCCTTATTCGCATCTTTTGAACTATCGAGAGTTGTCGCGGTTACGAAAATAATAAATTGCGTTTTTCGCGTGGTATTATCTTGGGTTTTAAAGAATGTAAATAGCCCAGCATTTTCTTCAATGTCACCGGGCTGGCGATCCTTAATATCCGTAGTGGATGTTCGTAAAATTCCACCGATAACAATGCTTTCGCCATTTTCAACGAGTTGACGTGTTGAAATAGAGCTCTGATCAATATTGACCATTCCCGTGCTTGTTGGCGATCCAAGCGCACTAATCGATACATCTACTTTAAGATCAATATTTGTTTTTACGGTTTCTGCTTTTATTGTTAATTTAGTTCCAACCTGTAATGGATCAAATGTCGTTGCTCCAGTCGGCTGCACAATAGGAATGAGTACGGTTGATCCAGAAAAAATATCAGCGGTTTCGCCGCTTTTTACTGATACGATGGGGTTTTCAAGAACACGAACAATGCCAAGAGACTTCATATAATTAAATCGCGGCAAAAGATTTTCAAATGTGGTGACTAAAAATCCTGAAAATTGCGAGCTCCCAGTTTGTGGGTTAAAGTTGAGCTGTCCTTGAGCTTGAGCAGATGGAAAGGGCGTCCACTTAAATAAAAAGTTTTTATTTAAAGCTTTTGAAAGCTCAATATAATGAGTTGATATTTGAATTGTCTTTGCAACACGAGGGGGCTCTTTAACGATTCTAATTTCAAGAAGATCAACAACATCATTTTCTGGCCAATAAAGTGCCGCAGTCTTACGCGCATTTTCGGCTTGTTCTTTTGAATATACCCAGCCCTTTAAAACCATTTTATTTTTATAAGGCTCAACCATAACTTCTGGTTTTGAAATTTCTCGCTCGATTTTTTTGGCCATAATTCTTTGAGCATTTCGTGAAAGCTCAGCAAGGTTAACGACAAAGGGAGTATTTTTGATGATTTTATTTATCGTATCCAAATCTTCTTGGAAAAAAACCTCGCCTTTTATAGCGATTTGAGTGCCTACAATTGTTATGGTAATTCCTTCAATGTCTTTTAAAAGCAGCTTTAAGTCTTTCAAAAGTTCATTCAAGTCTTTTGAAAAAACCGTGATTGCGAATGTATCATGCTCGTTATCTTGTGTATCAAAATCATACACAAGAACCTTTGTTTTTCCTTCTTTTAATGGAATAAGGGTTATAAGATTTCCCTCGCGGTGAAACTCACAAATCGCATTATCGCCGATATCGACTCGTCTAATTTTATATTTAAATGAAATATTCTTTGGCTTTCCTACAATGAGAAACATCTCTTCTTCTTTTGCGAATAGGAGATCACCTAGAAATATGAAAATAATAAGAATAAAAATATGTTTAATTACGCGTTCCAAATTGTGTCCCTCGTAGTTCAAAATATGGTGCCTTGTCTTGTGGCTTTAATGGCTCTTTGGTTCCAGTAACCGAAAATACATTATCATCGGGTATATCTTCGATTCCAGGTTCTTCGAGTTGTTTTCGTAATGTTAGTGTCAACATCCCGAGTTCCTGTGCAAGAACAATTCGCTGCACCTCACGTGGCGGCAATGCCAGTGTTACATTATTGACTCGGTCTTTTTTGGGATCGGAGGCGTCAGAAAGCGGATTTGAAATTTTGGTAAGATTTTTTCCAACAGCTAGAATTTTTACATTTTGAAAAAGTGTTTTTATTCGTTTATCAACTCTGTCCCTATCCCCATAATCATGAGTAACAAGGATATCAACAAAATTCCCCGGTTTAATGAGCCCTGCCACTCCCGTAATATCAGTTACTGCAATGGTTACAGCGCGCATGCCCGAGGGAATTTCATGAGACAAATAGCTTTCCGTATATTTTATCAAATTTGCATCGAGAACCTGCTGGCCATTTTTAATCGTAGTTAAGGCAAATCGACCGACTGCTTGATCAATTGTGGTGACACTTCCAGGTTGTACAAATTTTTTAGGAACTTTTTCAGTCGTGAGCATGGTTTCATCGATAATCGTATCCCGTAAAATATCAGTTGTTGAGACAACAACTTCGATCTTTTCATAAGGACCAATGACTTGCTCTATCCGACTTTTGATAAAAAGGTTATGCGCAAAAACGGCAAAACCAGCAACAATTAAAGCAATAATTATGGCACGTTTATTTTTCATGGTACACTACTCCTCCGTTAATTCTCTCATATTATGGCGTAATCGTCAATGGAGTAGATTATACTAAGTCGCATTCAAACGCTAACTTCGTTGGCTTCGTCGTCGGTTCCTCAACGTACTAAAGATGTACGTTTGCGTCGCCTCCTCCTAGCCGCCTTGTTATCATTTTGAATGCAACTTAGTATTAATAATAACGTACGCTTATTTACTATCACTTGTAGCCTGGCCAGTAAGCATACCATTAGTTACCTTTTCTCCTAATTGCCCGATTTTATTCTTAAATTTTTGGGCAAAATCGGTATTCATGGCAACATAGATAACCAGTGAAACGCCACCAATAATTAAGGCATACTCCATTGCAGTTTGGCCTTTTTTGCCTACGCTCAAGAGCTTTCGTAAAAAGCCTTTTAATCTTAATAACATAGTGTTTTCCTCCTTATAAATTTAACACTTCATAAGTATTATTACGCAAAGCCCATGCCAAAGTATGAGATTATTTTCCATGAAGCTTCTGATGAAAATATTGTTATAACTAATTGATATTTAATAATTAATTTAATATTTAATGAATAGGTTGAATTCCTGATTATTACTGTTTTATTATTAATAAGCCAGCGATTTTGAGTCGACTATGCAAAAAGGTAATAGTTGAAGACTTACTTTTCTTTCGAGAGAAACGCGCCAAGAGAAACATGTCACATTTCGTTTCGAAGATGGATGTTCTTTTGCGTTCTCATGAATGACACCTTTTCCTACTAAGGAATAAGCACTGATTCTGGTATTTCGAGGGTAAACGTTCTTTCGTGTGAAAAGGTGTGGACCAAGAAATTGAAAAGGTGTGGACCAAGAAATCAACTGAAAAAGTACAGGGCACAT
>CAZRKD010000033.1:2693-10743 GCA_964600515.1 uncultured bacterium | reverse complement strand
ATCAAGTTGCCTCATCTTGACTCCAACAATATATTCATATCCTTTTTCTTCTAATTCGAGGGCTAGTTCTTTTCCTCCTGATTTTGTAATTTTCCCGCCGGAAAGAACATGAACAAAATCAGGTTTAATATATTCAAGGAGGCGTTGATAATGGGTGATTAATAAAATTCCCTTTGTTGTAGTCTTAAAACTATTAACTCCCTCGGCAATAATTTTTAAGGCATCAATATCGAGTCCTGAGTCAGTTTCATCAAGAATGACGAGTTCAGGATCAAGAAGAATCATCTGGAGTATTTCATTGCGTTTTTTCTCACCACCAGAAAATCCCTCGTTTACCGAGCGATTCGTCATCTCAGGATTTATTTTTATTTTTTCCATTGCGGTTTTTAACAATGCGGAAAAATCAAATGCATCGATTTCTTCTTCGCCTCGGTGTTTTCTACCTGCATTTACTGCACTCCGTAAAAACGTCGCATTATTAACGCCGGGAATTTCAACAGGATATTGAAACGCAACAAATATGCCATTCCGAGCGCGAATTTCTGGTGCATCATTAATTATGCTTTTGCCTTTATATTTAATATCTCCGCGAATAATTTCATAGCTATCTCGTCCGGCAATTACTTGAGCAAGGGTACTTTTTCCTGATCCATTGGGACCCATGATTGCATGAATTTCGCCAGGCTGTATTGACAAAGTTATTCCCTGCAGGATTTCTTTGCCATAAATTCGCGTATGTAAATTTTCTATTTCTAACATCATCCAATACTCCCTTCGAGTTGTATATCAAGTAAACGCTGCGCCTCAACAGAAAATTCCATGGGAAGTTCTTTAAAGACTTCTTTACAGAATCCGTTGATGATCATATTGACCGCATCTTCTTTTGAAAGCCCTCGTTGTTGTAAATAAAATAATTGATCATCGCCAACTTTTGATGTCGTTGCCTCATGTTCTACGGTACTCGAATTATTGGCGACTTCCATATAAGGAAATGTATGAGCTCCACAGGTATTACCAATCAAGAGCGAATCGCATTGTGAAAAGTTTCGAGAGTTTTCCGCCTTTTTGATCATCTTCACAAGCCCGCGATATGAGTTATTACCATGATCAGCTGAAATACCTTTTGATATAATCGTGCTTTTCGTATTTTTTCCGACATGGATCATTTTTGTTCCTGTGTCAGCTTGTTGATAATTATGCGTGACTGCAACTGAATAAAATTCTCCGACAGAATTATCGCCTTTTAAAATACAGCTCGGATATTTCCAGGTAATTGCTGATCCAGTTTCAACTTGTGTCCAGGAAATGCGCGAATTATTGCCTTTGCAAATTCCACGTTTGGTAACGAAATTATAAATGCCGCCTTTGCCTTCTTTATCACCGGGATACCAATTTTGGATGGTCGAATATTTAATAGAGGCATTATCGAGTGCAATGAGTTCGACAACAGCTGCATGGAGTTGATTCTCATCACGTGTGGGTGCGGTACAACCTTCGAGATAACTTACCGAAGCGCCTTCTTCAGCAACAATGAGCGTTCGTTCGAATTGACCAGAATTTGCCGTGTTAATTCGAAAATAGCTTGAGAGTTCCATGGGACATTTTACGCCTTTTGGGATATAACAAAATGTTCCATCGCTAAATACTGCAGAATTAAGTGCTGCAAAAAAATTATCGTGATATGGCACAACTGAGCCTAAATATTTTTGAAATAATTCAGGATATTTTGCTACTGCTTCACTGATCGGACAAAAAATGACTAGAGCTTTGGCGAGCTCTTCTTGAAATGTTGTTGCAACCGAAACGCTATCAAAGACTGCGTCAATGGCAACACCGGCGAGTCGTTTTTGCTCCATAAGGGGGAGGCCTAATTTAGTAAATGTTTCAAGTAACTCTTTATCAACTTCTTCTAAGCTATTTAATTTATTTTTCTTTTTTGGTGCGGCATAATAAATTATGTCCTGAAAATCGATAGGAGCAATCTTTAAATGTGCCCAGTGAGGAAATTCCATTTTTTTCCACTGTTCAAATGCCTTAAGTCGCCAGTCGAGTAAAAATTTGGGTTCATTTTTTTTTGCAGAAATAAATCGTACGGTATCTTCATTAATACCTTTTGGAGCAACGTCCATTTCTATTTTTGTTTCAAAACCGTATTTGTAGCTTTGATTGGTGATCTCATTCAAAAGCTTATTTTCTTGCGATTGTATTTTATTGTTTTGTCCCTTCATATTTTTCCCCACTCGTAAAATCATCTTTAGTAAATTCTCGCAATGTTATTGCCGACATACTTTGTTTCATGCTCTGGCCAAAACGAAACCAAATATTTTTTATATGGCATTTATCACGAACAGTGCACGCATCAGTTGCTTTTGGATAACATCGTTCATCTCTATACTCAGGAAAATCAACAGCAGTAAAAATATCCCAAAGTGTAATTTCATCATGATTTTTAATTAAAATAAATCCGCCACCTGGGCCTCGAATACTTTTAATCAATTCTTTTTTTTGAAGCCCGATAAGAATTTTTTCTAAAAAATGTTCAGATATGTGATAATGATCAACAATTTGTCGCCTTGTCACTGGTTTATTTTTACTATTCATAAACACTTCGTAGAGTGCCAAGAGTGCGTATTCTGTTTTGAGTGTTATATTCATGGCTTATACTGTATATAAGTAGTTGCTTTAGTTTGTCAACTATTATATTAATAACTAACTTATTGAAATTACATAGCAATTAATATAGAGTTGATTTTTATTAAAAGATAAGCACATAATAGATGAGCATAGAGCGTTTAGCGTACAGCGTATAGAATTTTTTATTCTTCCTATACGCTATCCGCTCGTTAATAGAAAGGACATATATGCCTCAAGAAATTATAACAAAAAATCATCGAAAATTAATCCCCTTATTACCACTTCGTGATGTTGTGGTATTCCCGTATATGGTTGTTCCTCTTTTTGTGGGAAGAGAAAAATCAATCAGTGCTTTAGAAGAAGCAATGAAGAAAGAAAAAGATATTTTGCTTTGCAGCCAAAAAAATGCAAAGACAAATGATCCAGAAGAAGCGGATATATTTCGTTTTGGAACGCTTGCTACTATTATTCAAATGCTTCGCCTTCCTGATAATACGGTCAAGGTTTTAGTCGAAGGAAGAAAGCGTGCAAAAATTAAAAAATTTGTTTCGAATGAAAATTTTTTTATAGTCGAGATTGATGAAGTTAATGAAGCATATCGAGAACTCGAAGATCTTGATGAGTTAATGCGCACCGTTCATTCGACTTTTGAGACCTATATAAAACTCAATAGAAAAATTCCACCTGAAATGCTCATGAGTGTTTCATCAATCGAAGATCCATCGAGACTTTCAGATACGATTGTTGCTCATCTCTCACTAAAATTGCCCGAGCGTCAGGAAATTTTAGAGATCGCTGATCCTATCAAACGACTCCTAAAAATTCATAGTTTGATGATTGCGGAGATCGATGTTCTCCAACTCGAACGCAAGATTAAATCGCGCGTGAAAAAGCAAATGGAGAAAACACAGAAAGAATATTATTTAAATGAGCAGATGCAGGCGATCCAAAAAGAGCTTGGTACGCAAGATGATTTCAAAACCGAGATGCAAGAGCTCGAAGAAAAAATTACATCAAAAAAACTTTCAAAAGAGGCGCGAGGTAAAACCGAAAAAGAATTGAAAAAATTAAAAGGCATGTCGCCGATGAGTGCTGAGGCTACGGTTTCGCGCAATTATATCGATTGGATTTTATCGCTTCCCTGGAATGAATACACCGAAGAAAAACTCGATATCAAAGAAGCAGAAAAAATTTTAGAAGAAGATCATTATGGTTTAAAAAAACCAAAAGAGAGAATTTTGGAATATTTAGCAGTTCGTGCACTTTCGGAAAAAATGAAAGGGCCGATCCTTTGTTTTGTCGGACCTCCAGGAGTTGGAAAAACATCTCTCGGTATGTCGATTGCACGTGCAACAGGACGAAAATTTATTCGACTCTCATTAGGCGGCGTTCGTGATGAAGCAGAGATTCGGGGGCATCGCCGAACCTATATTGGTGCGCTTCCAGGAAAAATTATTCAATCACTCAAAAAAATTGGCTCGTCAAATCCGGTATTTTTACTCGATGAAGTCGATAAGCTTTCAACTGATTTTAGAGGCGATCCATCGAGTGCGCTTCTTGAAGTTCTTGATCCTGAACAAAATTTTTCATTCAATGATCATTATCTCGATTGCGATTATGATCTTTCACGGATTATGTTTATTACAACGGCTAATACACTTCATACTATTCCACGGCCACTCCAAGATAGAATGGAAATTATTGAAATATCCGGCTATACTGAACTTGAAAAAGTAAAGATTGCTGAGAATTATCTTATTCGAAAAGAACTCGAAGAAAATGGACTCTTACAAAAAAATATTGTTTTTAATGAAGCAATATTAAAATCAATTACCCAAAAATATACACGAGAATCAGGGGTACGAAATTTAGAACGTCAGATTGCAGGGATTTGCCGAAAAGTTGCAATTGAGGTTTTAAAAGAGGGAAGAGATCATTCAGTCACACTCAATGATACAAACATCGAGGCATATTTAGGGGTCCCAAAATTCCGTCATGGCGTTATTGAAGAAGAGGATCAAATTGGTTTAACAACTGGACTCGCATGGACAGAAGTTGGAGGAGAGCTTTTAGTTACAGAAGTAGCGCTCATGCCCGGTAAAGGTAAATTAACGATTACGGGGCGACTTGGCGATGTCATGCAAGAATCAGCGCAGGCAGCAATTAGCTATGTTCGAACTAAAGTAGCGCAATTGGGACTGTCGGGCGATTTTTATCAAAACATCGATATTCATATCCACGTGCCCGAAGGTGCAATTCCTAAAGATGGACCATCAGCAGGAATTACTATGGCTACATCGCTCATCTCTGCAATTTTGAATACTCCGGTTCGCCATGATGTTGCAATGACAGGTGAAATTTCGCTTCGCGGACGCGTTATGCCCATCGGTGGACTGAAAGAAAAACTTTTGGCCGCTCATCGCGGAGGAATAAAAAAGATTATCATTCCCAAAGAAAATGAAAAAGATCTCATCGATATTCCTGAAAAAGTTTTAAAAGAATTAGAAATTGTTGTAGCCGATCACATGGATATTGTCTTAAAAAATGCCTTGAAGCTCGATGACCCCGATGAATTTTTCAAAAATATTCATGAAAAAAATCTTGAGCTTTTCAAGACAATCAAAGCCTCAAAAGAAAATACAGAAACTCTTCGTAAAGCTGCCCCGGCAGAATCAGAGAAGAAAAAGATTATTAATTAAGTAAGAGATTCATTGATAGGTAAGAGGCGAGAAAACCTTTCATCAACTATCACATTACATTTCTTCTTTGACTAGAAAAGGTATTTTTTATAATGATTTTTGAAATTGTACAAAAGGAGAATTGAATGCCCGTAACAGAAAAAACAAATTCATTTTATAATGATAATCATCTTAACCCAGCAGGGACGGAAGGATTTGCATTTTTGGAATTTACTGGACCTGACTTGAACCATCTTTCAATGCTTTTTAAAAATTTGGGTTTTACGCATGCGGGAAATCATAAAAAGAAAAATGTTGAATTGTGGCGACAGAGGAATTGCAATTTTTTAATCAATAAAGAACCGAATAGTTTTTCAGAAGATTTTGCAAAAAAACATGGGCCATCAGTTTCAGGAATGGCTTTTCAGGTTAAAAATGCAAAAGCTGCTTATAAACATGTTTGCGAGTGTGATGCAAAACCATATGAAAAGAAAACGAGTGATTGGTATGAAGATGGATTTGTCATTTATGGCATTGGTGATAATCTTTTGTATTTTATCGAAGACGAGAAGTTTTATGCCAAGCATTTTGATTTAGTAAATGAATCTTCAAAAGAACATTCATTTGGTTTATTATATATCGATCATGTGACCAATAATGTTTTTCGTGGCAACATGAATAAGTGGGCGACCTTTTATGAAAAGCTCTTTAACTTTCATGAAATTCGCTATTTTGATATTAAAGGAAAAATGACTGGGCTCTTTAGTCGAGCTATGACAAGCCCATGCGGAAAAATTCGTATTCCTATTAATGAATCATCAGATGATAAATCACAAATTGCGGAATTTGTACGAACCCTAAATGGCGAGGGAATCCAGCATATTGCTCTTGCTACTAATACTATATATGAGACTATCGAAGGAATGAAAAAAAAGGGGACTAAATTTTTATTCACGCCTGATACCTATTATAAAATGATTAATAAGCGCCTTCCTTATCATACGGAACCACTCGAGCGTATGCAGAAAAATAAAATTTTAATCGATGGATCGCCTGAAAAAGATGGTGGTATATTATTACAGATATTTACTGAAAATTGCATTGGGCCGGTATTTTTTGAGATCATAGAGCGAAAAGGAGATGAAGGTTTTGGTGAAGGCAATTTCCAAGCGCTTTTTGATTCCATCGAACTTGATCAAATCGAACGAGGAGTTATATGAAATTAGCAACATATAAAAATAACACACGCGATGGGCAACTACTTGTTGTGAGTCGAGATCTAAAAAGAGCAAGCGTTGCAGAAAAAATTGCGCCAACACTTCAATATGCTCTTGATAATTGGAAGGCATGTGAAGGAAAGCTTCGTGAATTATCTGAAAAACTAAACGCAGGGAAAATTTTTGACTGTATAGCTTTTGAAGAAGCACAATGCGAATCACCGCTTCCACGTGCATATCAATGGGCTGATGCGAGTTCATATGTTACGCATATTGAACTTGTCCGAAAATCTCGAGGTGTTGAAATGCCTAAAGAATTATGGACTGACCCCTTAATGTATCAAGGAGGTAGCGATACTTTTTTTGGTCCACATGATTCAATTCCGCTGGCTTCAAATGAAGATTGGGGGCTCGATTACGAAGCCGAAGTTGCCATTGTTACCGATGATGTACCGATGGGAATTCAGGCAGATAAAGCAAAGGCCCATACAAAACTTCTCATGCTTGTGAATGATGTTTCATTACGAAATCTTGTTCCTGGAGAGCTTGCAAAAGGATTTGGTTTTTTTCAAAGTAAACCATCGAGTGCTTTTTCTCCAGTCGCAATTACTCCAGACGAACTTGGAGATGCATGGGATGGAAAAGTACACGTGCCGATTTTTAGTCATATTAATAATAAAAAAATTGGTTCACCCAATGCGGGTATTGATATGATTTTTGATTTTCCACGACTCATTCAACATGCAGCACGAACACGTTCTTTAGGAGCTGGAACAATTATTGGCTCAGGTACTGTTTCTAATGCCGATCGCTCGCTTGGATCATCATGTCTTATTGAGGTACGAATGCTCGAAAAATTAAATACCGGTGAGATCAAAACACCCTTTTTAAAAGCAGGAGATATTATTCGCATAGAAATGTTTGATAAAAATGGATGCTCAATTTTTGGGAAGATTGAGCAAAAAGTAACGGAATATGAAAGGAAATAATATGATTACACTCTACGATTACTATCGTTCTTCGGCGAGCTTTAGGGTTCGTATTGCGCTTAACGTAAAAAAACTTCCCTATGAAGTAAGGCATATTCATTTAGTAGAAGGGGAACAGCAAAAAGATTCGTACAAAGAATTAAATCCATTAGGGCGAGTTCCCACATTAATTGATGGGCAAACAACAATTACCCAGTCATTAGCTATTATTGAGTATCTTGATAAAAAATATGGAGTGCCAAGGCTTATGAGTGAGAATCCAGCTGAGCGAGCTCATATGCTTTGTTTTGCACTTACAATTGCAGCGGATATTCATCCATTAAATAATCTTGCTCCAACAAAATATCTTATAGAACGATTAGGCGTGAGCGAAGCCAATAAAAATACATGGTACATTCACTGGATTCAAAACGGTTTTAATGCGCTCGAAAAAATGTTACAAAAATCTGCAGGAACATTTTGTTTCGGGAGCACGTTAAGCATTGCTGATATTTGTCTTGTTCCGCAAGTCTATAATGCGAATCGTGTTGGT
>CAZRKD010000033.1:0-2683 GCA_964600515.1 uncultured bacterium | reverse complement strand
AGCTTTTCCCCTAATTACTCGAATAAATAAGTATTGCTTAACACTACCAGAATTTCAAAAAGCGACTCCAGAAGTTGTTATTGTGTTCTATAAGGAAAAGGGATGGAAAATATAAAATATCACAATGGCTTTGGAAATACGTTTGCCTCTGAAGCTGAATCAGGTGCATTGCCTTTGAGGCAGAATTCACCACAAAAAGTTCCGTTTGGTCTCTATGCCGAACAGCTCAGTGGCAGTGCGTTTACGGCGCTTCGAGTACATAATAAACGAAGTTGGCAATATCGATTGTGTCCATCGGTTATTCATACCGGGGATTTTAATGAAATGAACTCAGGACTTATTCGTTCGAGTAATGCTTCTGAGTTAGCAAAAACTCCACCAACCCAATTTCGCTGGAGTCCGTTGCCAATTCCTACAAAACCAACAGATTTTATCAATGGCCTTATCACCATTGCCGTAGCGGGAAATCAGCCAATGCATCAGGGAGGTGCTATTCATCTCTACGCCATAAATACTTCAATGAATGATACCTATTTTTATAATGCTGATGGAGAATTATGTATTGTTCCACAAGAAGGAGCATTGCGAATAAAAACTGAATTTGGACTCATTGAAATACGCCCACAAGAAATTGCCGTGATTCCACGAGGCGTTCGTTTTCAAATTGAATTAAAAGAAAAATATGCGCGAGGCTATATGTGTGAAAATTATGGAGTGCCTTTTGGGCTACCCGAAAGAGGGCCGATTGGAGCAAATGGCTTGGCCGAAGAACGACATTTTCAAATTCCCCGTGCATGGTATGAAAATAAGGGAGGCAATTTTTCTCTGATTGCAAAATTTAATGGAAAATTATGGAAGACGAAAATTAATCATTCACCTCTTGATGTTGTTGCGTGGCATGGAAACTATGCTCCGTATAAATATGATTTAACGTTATTTAATCCGGTATGGTCCGTCTATCTTGATCATTCTGATCCCAGTATATTTACCGTAATGACTTCGCCGACACATCAAACAGGCGTTGCCAATATTGACTTTGTTATTTTTCCTCCACGATGGATGGTCACTGAAGAAAGTTTTCGGCCACCATATTTTCATCGAAATATTATGAATGAATATATGGGACTTATTTATGGAAAATACGATTCAAAAGCAACTGGCTTTGTTCCAGGTGGCGGCAGCCTTCATAATTGTATGTCTGGCCATGGCCCTGATGCAGCAACCTATGAAAAAGCAATTATAGAAGATTTAAAACCGAATCGTTATAAAGATACATTAACATTTATGTTCGAAAGTGTATATGTATGGCAGGTAACTGAATTTGGTATGACAAGTGACATTCGCCAAAAAGATTATCTTGATTGCTGGAAAGGACTCGAACCATCATCACGTTTTGCCTAATATAATCTATGCAACAAAATCTCACACACATAGCGCGATATATTCATGATTTAATTCCGTACGAGCCAGGAAAAACAATATCAGAAATTCAAAGAACATATGGGCTTACCAATATTATAAAACTGGCGAGTAATGAAAATCCATTGGGTCCAAACCCTCGCGTTATTGAAGCGCTCAAAAAAATAGATCCGCGTGTGATATCTGATTATCCTGAAGATCAAGCTCCATCGCTCCATGCAGCAATTGCAAAAATAAATAATATTGAAAACAATCAAATTACTCTTGGTGCAGGGTCATCGGAAATTTTTGATTTAATTATTCAAGTGTTTTTAAGCTCTGGGGGTGAGCTTTTAGTGAGCGAACATGCGTGGAGTTTGTACCGCATTTTTTCTCAGGCCCTCGGAAAAAAAGTAGTACAAATTAAAGATAAAAATTATCATCATGATTTGTCACGATTTTTGGAAGCTATTACCAATGATACGAGGCTCATTATTATTCCTTCGCCCAATAATCCAACAGGCACATGGATTCATTATAGCGAATTACAATTTTTTATTTCGAAAGTCCCATCGCATGTTACGATTGTTATTGATGAAGCATATCATGAATATATGACTGATACAAATTATCAAACAGTTACGGGCTTAATTAAAAAATACCCGAATCTTATTGTGTCTCGTACATTCTCTAAAATGTATGCACTTGCTGGATTACGTATTGGCTATAGTATTGCAAGCCCAGAAGTCGCAGCTTTACTCAATAAATTCCGAAAATCATTTACTGTAAGCTCTCTTGCTCTCTATGCGGCAGAAATAGCACAGAGTGATCAAGAACATGTTCGTTATTGTCGAGACATGAATCGCGAAGGTTTAAAGCAACTAGAAGAAGGCTTGCACTCATTACATCTGCCATTTATTCCTTCGGCTGGAAATTTTGTGTGTGTAGAACTTCCCGAATCAGGGGCGCTTTATGCTCAAAAACTTTTGCATGAAGGAATCATTATTCGCCCGCTTGTACCCTATGATATGCCTAAGCATGTCCGCATCAGCGCCGGAACACCGAAGGAAAATGAGCAACTACTTCGAGGGCTCAAGAGTCTCCTGTGTAATTTCTAGATAATAGGGCTCTTGATAATTCATTCGTTTTCAATCAAAATATGAATAATGAAGGAAAACTTTAATAATATTAATAAATCCGGAGTTTGACACTTGGGAGAGAGGAGAAAGTGCTCAAGTCCATAATTGACGTGGAGTGATCTTCGAAAAAGTCAGAAAGTGTGCTG
>CAZRKD010000032.1:4140-10897 GCA_964600515.1 uncultured bacterium | reverse complement strand
AAAATTGAGATTAATACCGAGAATATTGTTCCTGCCGAATTACGGTCATTATATTCACCATATAGTTTAAAAACATTTACTCTTCAATGTATGAAAGTTGAATATATGGTTGCGCAGAAAATTCGAGCATTGATTTCTCGACATAAAGGGAGAGATCTCTATGATTTTTGGTTTATTATGAGAACGCATTTGCCTGTTGATTTTTCGGTTCTATCCACTATTCTCGCATTGAAGAAAGAAGAGATTATTCCGACAATTATAGAACGAATTGAAGCATTTACCGAAAAGAAACTTGCACAGGACTTGAATCCTTTTGTAACACCCCAAAAACGAGAATGGATTAAAATGTCCCTAAAATCAGAAGCAATAATTCTAGCACGAACCCTTACTTTATGAACTAAAGGTAAGAATTTATATTACCTTTAGTTCATAATCATAGCATGCAACTGGAAATAAATTACAGGTGGGTGCTATGAAAGTGGTATTTTTTGATACTATTATTTCAAGAGATGCAGCTGATAGATTCCTTCTTCCATAACATCGAAATCAAGGCATGAATAGATAACAATATTCCCTTCCAATATTTATTAAAGTAGCAAATAATCCATAACATACTGCAATGATATAGTCAAGTGCGTTAAATCGAGTGGCAAAAAATAGATTAGGCATGTTCTGACAAGAATTTTTCGGCCTCGAGAGCGGCTATGCAGCCGGTTCCTGCAGCAGTAACAGCTTGGCGATAGACTTTGTCTTGAACATCACCAGCCGCAAAGACGCCAGGAATATTTGTTTTCGTTGTTCCTGGTTTTGTTTTGATATAGCCTGTTTCGTCAAGTTCCAGTTGGCCTTCGAGAAAGGCTGTATTTGGTATGTGTCCAATAGCATAGAAGAGTCCGCCTGCTTCAATATATGATTCTTTTTTGGTAGTGACATTTTGAATTTTTGCCCCCGTGAATTGTTTATCACCCATTGCTTCGGTAACTATACTATCCCATATCATTTCGATTTTTTTATTATTAAAGAGTCGTTCCTGCATAGTTTTTGAAGCACGCAGCGTATTTCTTCGATGAATGACTAAAACTTTCGAAGCATATTTGGTGAGAAATGAAGCTTCTTCGGCTGCGGTATCGCCTCCGCCGACAACAATGAGAACTTTATTTCGATAAATGGGGAGTGCTCCATCGCAGACTGCACATGCAGACATTCCTTTTTGCCACAGACGATCTTCGCCTGTAATATTCAATCGTTTTGCGGTTGCGCCGGTTGCAATAATAATCGCTTGTGCTTCTGCCCTGTCTTCACCTGCAAAAACAGTGAAAGGCCTTTTTTGTAAATCAACTCTATCTACCGTGATTGTTTTAATTCGTGCGCCACATTTTAGTGATTGCGCACGCATTCTATCCATGAGTTCAGGACCCTGAATTCCTTCGGGAAAGCCAGGGTAGTTTTCTACTTCAGTTGTTATGGTAAGTTGCCCACCAGCTGCAACTCCACCTGCAAGTAAACCCTCGTACAAGAGTGGATTAAGCTTTGCTCTGCCGGTATACATTGCTGCCGTATGCGCAGCCGGACCAGAACCAATTATAATTATGTTTTCCATAGTAACTCCTATAGAAGTGATCAGTGATCAGTGATAAGTGATCAGTGCAAGAAGAATAATTTTTTTCTACTGATCACTGACCACTTACCACTGACCACTGTTTTCGGTCAATGAAAATATACTTTACAAAAATGCCTTATTTTACTAAGGAGTATGAACAAGAGGTACTTATGACTGAATATAATGAAAAAAACAATGGTTTCAAGATTCGTCTTGAAGATATTTCAACAGTTGAAAAAAAAGTTTTTGTTGAGATATCAAAGGAACATGTAGATAAGCAATTTGAATCGGCATATGCTGAATTTAAAAAACATGCTCATTTGAAAGGTTTTCGTAAAGGGCATATTCCTAAAAATCTCATTCGCGACCAATATAAAAAGCCAATATCAGAAAGCGTTGCGGAAGCGTTAATTGAAGAATCATATAAAAAAGCCTGCATCGAAAATAATGTTATTCCTGTTTCGCCATTAAAATTAGATGAGGGATCGCTTACGAATTTGAATGAAGGTGGTTCATTTGCTTATGCAGGTGCTTTTGAGATTAAGCCTCGGCTTGATACTATTCATTACGATAATCTGACGGTAACAAAACCACACATCGAAGTTACCGATGATGAAGTTAAAGTAAAACTCGAAGCCCTTGCCGATAACTATTCAGTTTTAAAAGATATTACTGAAGATAGAGTAATCCAAATGGGAGATGTTATTGAGCTTGAATATGTAGAACAAAAAGAGGATTGGGAAAAGAAGCCCATGTCATTTGAGATTACCCAACGATTACCGAAACCAATTCTTGATGCATTACTTGGCTTAAAAAAAGGTGAGAGTGTTAAACTCGAGATAGACAAGGGAAGAAACGTTCGCTGTATTGCAATTAAGTTTAAAGAGCTTCCGACGATTGATGATGAATTTGCAAAAGGCCTTGGCGAATTTAAAAATCTTTTAGAGCTTAAGGAATCTCTTAAAAAAGATCTTTTGCATCACAAAGAAGAAGAAGCTATGCAAGGAGTTTTTGAAAATATTACGGATCAACTTATTGAAAAAAATACTTTTTTACTTCCACCTTCGTTGATTGTTCAAGAAGTAGCGTATTATAAGCAATCGGTTTCTCATCTTCATCATGATCATACTCATGAAGGTCATAATCATGAAGATCATCATCACGAGGAAGATTCAGAGCTTGAAAAACGCGCGGTGAGAAACATCAAAAAACTTATTTTAATAGAAGCAATTTCAAAAAAAGAAAATATCAGTGTTTCAGATGATGAGCTGACGCTTAAACTCGATACAATTGCAAAGAATAGCAAAATGGATAGTGCACGACTTAAAAGCTATTATGCAAAAAATAATCTCCTCGAACCTATGCGCGGAAAGCTCATTGAAGATAAGACATTTCAATTACTCTATACTAAAGCACTCATGAAATAATAATCAAATTACCAAAATGCTCAAAAATTATTTTTTGATTTTTTTGGATATAGGGTTAAAATTATCGCGATTTTCTTGGATAAATAGATAAAATTATCATAATGACGAATAAACGGTATCTTGAAGAGTATGCACTGAGAGATTCTCTCCATTACCGCGTGAAGTCCCAAAACACATGCGCATGCTCTCACGACAGCTTGGAAATATTCCCTTCTTTCAAGTTCTTCATGAAAAAAATGTGTTTAAAAAGGTCGATCATAATGGACTTATTATTTCTGCTGATAGATTTCTTGCATGTCTTCCCTAGAAAAGATGTGTCACACCGTTTGCCAAAAAGTATACTCACTTTACGGCTTCTCAAAACATGAGCGACAGCGAGCTTCATAGATGTCTGTTGAGCCGACGACGACTCGTTCGGCATTATTGACGATACGTTGATTGCGATTTGCAGGCTCACCGCATTTTACACAAATCGCGAGATTTTTGGTAATGTATTCGGCAACAGCAAGAAGCTGTGGAATAGGATCAAAGGGTTTACCTTGATAATCTTGATCAAGTCCTGAAACAATAACTCGTTTGCCTTTTCCCGCAAGTTCTTCACAAACAGCGACTAACCGTGCGTCGAAAAACTGGGCTTCATCGATACCGATAACTTCTGCATCTTGGACATAATCCAAAATCTCGATTGCGCTTTCAATTGATCGAGATGAAATTTTGTCTTTGTTGTGGCTTACCACATAATCGGTTTCATAGCGATTATCGATTTTGGGCTTAAAGATCGCTACTTTTTGTTTTGCTATTTGAGCACGACGAAGACGTCGAATAAGTTCTTCGGTTTTACCCGAAAACATGCTGCCACAGATTACTTCGATCCAACCGCCTTTACGAGGTACATGGAACATAGGCTTTCCTTTCTAATTTAATATTCTTATTAATTCAAAATACGTTTTTCTTGCTTCGTCTTTTTCTTCAAAAGGATTAAAAAATAAATTTCGTATAAAATCTTTAGCAATCTTTCCCTCGATAAGAAAGTTATACATACGTTCTCCCAACATGTATCCAAGCACATGCGTAACTGCAATAAAGAGTTCTTGTGGTAACAAAAAGAGTTCTTTGATATTTTTACTCACAAAACCCATTTCAAATTTTTTGTGCATTAAAATATAATGAGCAAGGAGAAATTCAAATTCATCTTCTTTCGTGCGTTTTTTATTTTTGAGAAGCGCATATTTTGCACTAAACATTTTTTTCTTGGGACATTTTCTTTTGTGATTAACGATTTTGGAACCAAAAAAACCAAGCGCTTCATTGAGTGTCTTTGAATAAAAAGCACTGATAAAATCCTGAGGTTCTTCTTCTCCGCTACAAACATGGCGAATAAAGTGGCTTGCTTCTTCTGCTGCATGGTTGAGAGAGAGGTTTGCTAAATAGACGATTTTTCGTTTTGGAATATAATATGATTCAGAGGCCAGAATCTGATTTTTAATAATTTTTATTTCTTTTTTTGAAAAATTTTTATCTTTTTTTAAATCCTCTAAAAAACTCAAATCGCCACAGGTATATACGCGAAAACTGCCGATTTCATCTTCAATATGAATATCTAAAAATTCGGCGATGCGCCTTGCGAGTGCTTTGAAGTTTTTCTTTGGTGCATTTTGGCTTATCAGTCCCTCTTCATGTTCAATCCAATTTAAGAATGATTGTTGTTTTATAATAGGAGAGGAATTAATGACACAAAAACTATCTCGATCGATTTCTAAAACTTCTTTGGTATGCTCGAGGCCTTTTTCTACAAGTTTCCAGTAGAGCTTTTCGACATTCTGATAGATGATAAGATATGATTTTTTGAGCGCTCTTTTTTCAAGTTCGTTTGTAACGGCTTGAGGCAAATGAGTTGGCGATATATGTAAGTCACCGACAAGCACGAGTATTTTATAATCATTAAAATTTTGGGCAAGTTTTGATATAATTTTTGCCGCTTCACTATCTCGCTTTTCAATTTTATGTTTTCCTCGAGGAAGAAAATCAATTCCAAAACAGGGTATTTTTTCTTCGCGTGCATAATGAAAGATTGGTTGAAAATTTTGCCAAATATCAAATATCCAATATTTTTTGTATCCAATCTTTTTAATAAAATCTTCTTCTAATATTCGTCCGTCAAGATATGTATCGAGCTCATCCTGAAAATTGGCATTAATAGCCTCGAGTGCAAAAATAATTTTTTTTGATTTCTTTCGAATTTTTTTTGCAATTTTTAAAAAGAATTTTTGAGCTTGCTGTAACGTATGATAATCACCGACATACAGTATATCTCTTTCATCAATTTTCTTATAGAGTGCCGTATATGTTGAAATTTTTTTATAATCAGTACATGCCTTTTCGTATTCTTTTTCGTACTTATTAAATTCTTGTGAATCAATTACTGTACGATCAATAATCTTTAATTTATTTTTTTCAAAGATTCTTTTGTGAATCTTAATGAGTTCTTCACGTGGCGTTAATTGTTTCATTAAAATACCGCTTCTATTTTTATCCCAAAGCTTATTACATCTTGAGCAGAAAAGCCGCTATCATTATCAAATTCCCAGGTTCTCGTTAACGCTGCTACAAAAAAAGTGTAGGGTAAAAGCTTAACTTCTGCAGAGCCCAAAAAAAGTGACTTATCATCATATTCAAAAATTTCATCCATATCATTAAAATTAATTTTATAGTAATATGCCCCGAATCGAACGATTTTTAAGGCAGGAACATAGGCGCCAAGATAGACATTTGAATTATTATCGCCCTGATAATCCTCGTATTCGGCAGAGAGTTTCATGATTTTTGCGAGTGTATAATCAGCTCTTCCAAACCATCCATCGATCCGGTCGCCATCGCCTAAAAATTGCTTATTTCTGAGATAGAGTAATTTTGGAATTGGCATAGAACGCGATCCAAAGAGATAATCGTATTTGGTAATTTCATAATAATGATTAAAATACATGGGGATATAATTTCGTTCGAAATTCCTGAGTTCAAAACGAAAATCAATCCTATGTTTATTTTCCGAAAACTTAAGAGCTGTCCAAAATCCATAGTGAATACCATTGCCTTCTTCGGTAATAAAATTAAAGTCGCTGTAAGGGACAAGATCGATGAATGAATTTTCAAAAAGGGGAACCTCGACATCGAGTCCAAGAATAGCAACTTCGTCAGTTTCTGATTGGATATTTCCATCTTCATCTAATTGTGGTGTGATTGTTGGGTTTGAGACAATACCAAATTCATCAGTAACCGGAATATTATTTGGTCCGAGAATCCGATAGGGAGCAGCTATATCGACTACGTAACTTACACCAAAACCAATGCGAGAAATAATCGGTGTTTCGAGAAAAAAACCAAATGGTCGAATATTTCCTCGTGTTCCTATTATTGGATCTTCGAATAATTTTGAACTCAAAAATTCAAATCCTCCATAGTTCGCATTAATTTCATTTTCAAGGCCAATGTAAAACTGATCAAAGAGAATGCTATTTGAATAATTGTACACAACAGTGCCATGTCCAATCTGTGAATTATACAACCGTCCAATTCGCATATAAAATGGCTCGCGCCTTTTTGCGTATTGAATGAATTGAATAAAGTTAACATAATCGAGCGGGTCATCAAAATCCTCTTCGCGTAAGTTCCAATCATCGGGGCTGATACGTAGCGGAAGTCCAAATCCCATAGAAATTTTTCCAAATGAAAG
>CAZRKD010000032.1:0-4040 GCA_964600515.1 uncultured bacterium | reverse complement strand
CGGGGCTGATACGTAGCGGAAGTCCAAATCCCATAGAAATTTTTCCAAATGAAAGATAGAGCGAAGGACTTATCGTCAAAAAGAATTTTTTGTTACTATTTGAATTATGAAACGAATCCGCACCTAATATCATTCCTGCATGACCAGCTTCTCCCGATGCCTGAATCGATGATTCATCATCAGTATTTGAATTTGCAAATATGATGGGAATAAAGATAAAGAAGATAAAAAGAATTTTCAAAAATGAGCGTTGCATATGATAAAAAATAGTATAGGAAAGTTGGGATGAGTAAGCAATTTATTTCCGATAGACAAGCGAGGCGACGATGCCAGAGCCGAGGCCTTTTAAGAATTCACCGATAACCCATGCGATGACCATAGTAAGAGGGATTGGCATATACGAATAAGCAGCGATTGGAAGTGATCCTAAAATAAGTCCAATCCAAAGTCCATAACGTGTACCTTCACAGATGCCTTTTGCTTCATAATGACGAGTGAATAACCAAACAACAAAAATCGAGAATAAAAATTGGCTTGCAAAAAGAAATGGCCATCTCATTTCTGCTTCGGGAAGCCACAGATTCATCGTTGCTTCGTACATACCTTCAAGGAGTTTCGAGTGGAATACGAATTCAAAGGCGAAAACGAAAATAAAGACCGCAATCGATGCAAAGAAAAAACGCAGACAATTGATATTGCAACAATTTACGTTGCAATTTTCGTTACTTTCCATACAACACCTCCATTAAAAATTTGGTTTATTTGTATACTCTATGCTTTTTTTATGGAAATGCAAATCACTCATTAATTCTTGAATATATATCATCTCATTGTTAGTATTTAATATGGAATCATTTAACAAGAAAGGGGAATGATTATGAAAAAATATGTCTATCTTTTTGGTAAAGAATTTTCAGAAGGTAATAGAGATATGCGAAATCTTTTGGGAGGGAAGGGATGTAACCTTGCTGAGATGAGCACTATTGGAGTTCCTGTTCCGCCTGGATTTACGATAACCACTGATGTGTGTACGTATTTTTATCAGAATAATCAAACCTACCCTCGAGAACTGGAACGTCAAGTACATGAAGGATTGCGGCGCGTCGAGGATATTTTAGATAAAAAATTTGGTGATACGAAAAATCCATTGCTCTTATCTGTTCGATCTGGAGCTCGTGTGAGTATGCCGGGGATGATGGACACGATTTTGAATTTAGGGTTAAACGATGAAACGGTTATGGCACTTACAAAAGTAACAAATAATCCTCGATTTGCATGGGATAGTTATCGGCGCTTTATTCAGATGTATTCCAATGTAGTCATGGGTATGGATGGCGAAATATTAGAACATATATTAGAAGAAAAAAAGAAAAGTCTGCATATTCGCTATGATTATGAGCTATCTGAAATCGTATTACAAGAACTCGTTCATGAATTCAAAAAGAAAGTGCAAGCAAAAATTGGACAAGCATTTCCAACCGATCCAAAAGAACAACTGTGGAATGCAATCGGAGCTGTTTTTAAATCATGGGACATTCCTCGTGCACGCACCTATCGCAAACTCAACAATATTCCCGAAGATTGGGGAACAGCAGTCAATGTTCAATCAATGGTTTTTGGAAATTTAGGAGAGACAAGCGCTACTGGAGTTGCCTTTACCCGCGATCCATCGACCGGAGAAAATCTTTTTTACGGAGAATATCTTATCAATGCTCAAGGCGAAGATGTTGTTGCAGGTATTAGAACACCTCATCCAATTAATAAGGCACGAAAAAAGAGTGGCGATGCACTGTCTTTAGAAGAAACAATGCCCAAATTATATAAAGAATTGGAAGGAATTTATAACAAACTCGAGAAACATTATCGTGAAATGCAGGATCTTGAATTTACCATTGAAATGGGAAAGCTCTGGCTGTTACAAACACGAACCGGAAAACGTACAGCGCGAGCTGCAGTGCGGATTGCAATTGATATGGAACGTGAAGGGCTGATTTCGAAAGAAGAAGCACTCCTTCGCGTTGATCCCTATCAACTCGATCAGCTTTTACATCCGATGCTTGACCCAAAAGCAAAGTACACAGCTCTCGCAACAGGCCTTCCCGCATCGCCCGGTGCAGTAACGGGCAAAGTAGTTTTTACTGCAGATGAAGCTGAAAGTTTAGTCCATGATGGTGAAAAAGTAATTTTAGTCCGCATTGAAACATCGCCTGAAGATATTCATGGGATGCATGCAGCCGAAGGAATTCTCACCAGTCGTGGAGGCATGACTTCACATGCTGCAGTTGTTGCTCGTGGGATGGGAAAGTGCTGTATTGTTGGATGTGGCGTACTTGAGATTGACTATACAAAAGAACAATTTCGCGTTGGTGAAACAGTGATTCGAAAAGGAGACTTTATTACACTGGATGGAGGAAGAGGCATAGTTGTTATCGGAAAAGTCCCAACCGTAAAACCCAAGCTTGATGAATATTTTCAAACGCTCATGAGCTGGGCTGATAAAATTCGCACGATGAAAGTTCGGACCAATGCTGATACCCCTCATGATGCAAAAGTTGCTCGTGACTTTGGTGCGGAAGGCATAGGGCTTTGCCGAACCGAGCATATGTTTTTTGATGAAGCGCGGATCCAAGCGGTGCGAGAAATGATATTTGCCGATAATTCTGGTGCTCGAAGAGAAGCACTTGATAAAATTTTACCCATGCAAAAAGGAGATTTTTTAGGGATTTTGAAAGAAATGCAAGATTTGCCGGTGACGATCCGACTTTTAGATCCTCCGCTCCATGAATTTTTGCCACGAGAAGATATGGAGATAGAAGATTTTAGTAAAAAATCTGGTATAACCGTTGCACAGGTAAAAACAAAACTATCGCATCTAACTGAATTTAATCCCATGCTGGGGCATCGGGGATGCCGCTTAGGAGTTACGTATCCAGAAATTTATGATGTACAAGTACAGGCAATTATGGAAGCAGCATGCGAACTTACGAAAGCGGGTACTCATGTAATTCCTGAAATTATGATTCCACTTGTAGGAATGTATCAAGAGCTTGAAATCTTACGCGCATCGACCATACGAATTGCGGATGATGTGTGTAAAAAATATAAGGTAAAAGTTCCGTATACGGTTGGAACCATGATTGAATTACCACGCGCAGTGGTTACGGCTGATGAAATAGCCGAATATGCTGATTTTTTCTCGTTTGGAACAAACGACTTGACCCAAACAACCTATGGATTTTCACGCGATGATGCGGGGAAATTTTTACCAGCCTATGTCGATAAAAAGATTCTTCCTGAAGATCCCTTTGTTTCCATGGATCTTAAAGGCGTTGGAGAATTAGTCCGTCTTGGTGTTATGAAGGGTAGGGGGCGAAAGAAGAACCTCAAAATTGGTATCTGTGGCGAACATGGTGGCGATCCGAAAACAATATTCTTTTTACAAAAACTTGGCCTTGATTATGTGAGCTGCTCTCCGTATCGCGTTCCCATAGCGAGATTATCTGCAGCACAAGCGGTATTGCAAAAGCAATAAAAGTATGCTATATTTAGTATATGATAGGACCGCAGTATACAACAAAATTAGAGAGCCTTTTAGGGCATGATGATGCGGAGGAATTAATAGGTCATCTCAAAAACCTTGAGGAAAAATCTCAGGATGATTCATTACCCGATGTAGAAAATATCGTCAGTATTCTTGCAAGACGAATTCCGAAACTTTCAAGCCGTTATGATGAACTTATTGAAAAGAAGAATTTGCATCCCCTTGAGAGGCTCAAAATTTTGACCTATATTCTGAAATCATATTTTCATGAAGAATAGCCACATATTTTACTCTGAAATAACTTTTACCGTTGGATGGGTAAGTGGAAATGTACACGATGGAGTAAAGATAGCTGCTTCATAGAAATTTTTCTGAGTCGTTGCAACCTCGCATATGCCATTTCCTGTTTTAATCCTACTTTTGGTAGCTATTGACTGCATACTATAATTTTGGGGTTTATAATATTTCTTTTCACCCGATTGTACTGCATAATTATTTT
>CAZRKD010000031.1:0-11539 GCA_964600515.1 uncultured bacterium | reverse complement strand
TTCGCATATATATCTTTTTCAACATCATAAAGCTGCGCACGAAGATAAAATTCCCCGCGTTCCTCACCAATCGAGGTCAGTAAAATAATATGAGCACCAATTGTAGGGTCTTGTCCAAATTTTCGTAAAAACTCAAACATGCTCGTCTTTGATGTATTATTGGTATCAGATAAAAGCTGCCTGAAATCATTGGGAATCAAATTTATTTTTAGGGTAATATCATCGTTATGTGCGACGAATTCTAAAGTAGATCTTTTGAAACCAGCCTTTTTTGCTACAATCCGATGCTTGCCCGAATAAATTTTTGAAAGCGTGAGTTTTTTATAATCTTTCGTTTCACCAACAAATTTTCCATTAAAATAAATCTGCACATCGTTTTGGCCTGATTCAATATCAACATTGACTGCGGTAAATATTTCCATTTCATGTTTTGCCGCTTTCAATAACTTTGCAAATTTAGGATTATCGCTTATTTCTTTCGGTATTTTTGGACTACTATCGAGTTTATACATGTCTTTAATCGTTGTTATAGCAAGCACTTCTTCATTGAGGCCCAAATAATTTAAGGCTTTATATAGTGAGCAATCGATAAGCAGTTCGTTATCTTCGAGTATTTCTATATTTGAAAGAAGCTTTTCTATACAAACACTAAATTTTACTTCAGCTTCGCTAAAATTAGTATTCGTGTAGAGAGCTTTGCCATCAGAAAAAAGCACGTCAGCATCTTTCTGTGCTGACTCTTTTTGTACATCATCTTTTTCATGAAACTTTTTAATGTATTCACTCACTGCTTTTTCCGAAACAATACTCATTGCGAGAGCGCTATAGAATTTATTTTGAATAAGTCCGCGAATTCTTCCCTTATTTTCTTCTGACACTTGATCAGAGCTTAAATCAATGATTGCAACGTTGGTGAATGACTTTGCATTGGCATCGGGAATAAGAATTTCGAATTTAACAATGTTACTTATGAAGGTCATGAGAATAAAATAAATAATAGATCGAAAGAAAAAGTTGTTCATCTGAATAATTTAACAATTTTATTTGTTTGATTCTAGTACAAATTGTTCAACATCTTTCAAAATTCTTTTTAATGCTTTATGCGAGGACGGATCCTCTATCGTATCTTTAAAAATTGAAGAGTATTCATTTGTACGCATATCATAAATTTGCAATGACATGAGATATTTTTCTTCGTCTTCTTTTTCTACACTCCCTAAAAGAATAAAATCGAATGGATTAATATCGGCAAGTGTTTTAAAAATTGCTCCGCGAGATTCTGTAAGCTCATCGGCTGATTCAATCGGTTTAAATACATCTTTATATTTTTCGGAAAGTGCTTCGAGCGTAATTTCTCGCTTGATGGTCGCATTCGGTGGGATATCTATTTTGTCAAAATAATCATCAAAGCCATTTTTTGTTATACGAATATAATGTTCAGAAGCATGGAGACGTATCTTGCGTTTTTCCTTTCTTACTCCATTAATAAAAATAAGAGCATCTTTTGGATGCGTACTCATCGTGAGTTTTCCTTGAGGGCTTTCGAGTATTTTTTTGCGAATCTCTAAATATTTTTTTACAAGCGATGGAGCAAAATCTCGTTTCGTAATCGTAACATTCGGATCAATTTTAAGCATCTTAGAAAATTCTTCATATGCTTTATTTTCGATACCTTTAGCAATATACGAAAGTCCTATGTAGAGATGAATTTTTAAAAGCGGCTTTGCATCTTCAACATATGCGAAATTATCGATAACTTTTTGTTCGGCTATAAGAAGCTCTTGAAGCGCACGATTTAAATCCAAATTTTCATACAATTTTTTCCCTCGTTTATATAATGCTTTCGCTTCTTCAAGTTCGGCCAAAGCTTTTTTTCGTTTCTTTAGAGAAATTAATTTTCCTAGGTCCACACTATACATTCGTATGTTTTTCAAAGAATCAGATTTACGTAATGCTTCTTCGAGGTTCTTTTTAAGATCTTTCTTTGTGCTTTCCGAAACGCCTCCAGCATAGAAATCAAAAAATGAAATGATAGGTTTTTCTTGAGCAAAAATAAATGGACTGTCAATTAATTGAAATATGAGAATCGAAAGGCATATACAAATATATTTCACTTTTTTAGATTAATATACCATGGAGAGTATTTTCAAGTTTTACTCTTAATCACTCTGTTAACAAAGAAGGTCATTGACAAATAGGGGCCATTAACATATTTTATAAGTGCTTAATGGCCCCTATTTAAAACAGGAGATGCATAGAGAATAATGAAGAATTTTATAGGAAGAGATAGAGAAATAGCTCTCTTAAGGACATGGCAGGATAAGCCTCATCGATCAACTCTTACTGCTATCTATGGAAGGAGAAGGATTGGTAAAACAAGGCTCGTTGAAGAAACCTATAAAAATTCTTTTATGCTTCAGTTTGAAGGATTAGAAAGAGGTACTCCATTTACCCAAAAAGATCATTTTCTCAAAACCTTCTCGCGATTAACTAAAGAAAATATGCCCTTAATTACTGCTCATAGTAGTTGGGAGGATATTTTAATTTTCCTCTCCGAATATATAAAGAAAAAACCGACCATTATTTTTTTTGATGAGTTCCAATGGATGGCAGGTGAACGACAGGAATTGGTCAGTATAGTGAAGTTTGTTTGGGATAACTATTTTGTAAAGAATAACTGTGTACATTTAATCCTCTGTGGTTCCGTTTCATCTTTTATTGTGAAAAAAGTAATTCATTCGAAAGCGCTCTATGGAAGGATTGATACAATACTAGAGCTTTCCCCTCTTTCATTTCATAACGCTTGGCATGGATTCATGAACAAAAGAAATATATACGAAGCTCTTGAATATTATATGGTAGTCGGAGGAGTCCCAAAATATCTTGAACTGTACAACCAAAATACATCAACCATGCTGAATCTTAAGAATTTATGTTTCTCAAAATCTGGGTATTTATATAATGATGTCGATAGGCTCTTTGTCAGTCACTTCGGAAAGGTAAAACATTATCGAACTATCGTTAAATTTTGTGCAGAAAGAAAATCGGCAACACGTGAAGAAATTATAAATCACTGTGGTATGATATCGGGTGGGCGTATTTCAAAGTTTCTTGAAGAACTTGAACTTGCCCAGTTCATCGAAAGTTATCATCCCGTTTCACGTAATGAATCAGAGCGTCTTAAGAGATATCGGATTTCTGACCCATATGTACGTTTTTACTATAAATTTATCTATCCTCAAAGGAACAAAATTAAGAAGTTAACCACCGATTTTTCCCTCGAGAAAGTATTACCACAAGCTCGATATGATATTTGGAGGGGTTTGGCTTTTGAATATTTATGCCTAACCCATGCAGATAAAATTGCAAAAGCCCTCGATTTTGCTGCGGTAAATTACGAATATGGATCATGGTTCTCTCGCCACGATCAAAAAACAGGATTTCAGATTGATCCTGTATTTATCAGAGCCGATAGAGTAATCACCATATGTGAAATAAAATATAAAAATCATATAGGAAAAGAAATCATTAAAGCGGTTGAAGAAAAAATCAAACTCTTTCCTAATCCTAAACAATATACGATCGAAAAAGTACTCATTTCAGCATTAGAGCCGAGTAAAAACCTCTCCGAAGAAGGATATTTTTCTCGAATCCTTACCGTAAACGATTTGTTTCTGTAATTTCGTCTCAGGCCCTTATACACCCATATGTCGGTCTCTGCCTCTTTACCTTCTCTTTAGAGAAATTAATTTTCCTAGATCCACATTATATATTCGTGTGTTTTTCAAAGAATCAGATTTACGTAATGCTTCTTCGAGGCTCTTTTTAAGATCTTTCTTTGTGCTTTCCGAAACGCCTCCAGCATAGAAATCAAAAAATGAAATGATAGGTTTTTCTTGAGCAAAAATAATCTGATTCAGGTATTCGGCGATTGTATTTTGAAGGATGAGTTTTTAATTAAAAAAATACTTCCACATTTTTATAAAAAACAACAGTGATTTTCGTCACATAATAAAAAATATTATAAGTTATTGATTTTAAAGTTTAATTTAAAGAGAACCGAAGAGCGTTTTCAGATTCAATGTTTGTGGAAAAGTCCTCTTCGGTTCTTCATGAATAAAAACAATGCAATTGCCAATAAAATTATTTCGCCACTGTAACCGCTGTGGCTCGATGAATTGTCGAGTTGTATAAGGCCGCAGCCACCGCCATCGACATAGCTTACCTTACTCCGATTATAATAGACATTTGGGTTGCCCGTAACCTCAAACGCATTGTCGAGTTTTGCTTCCTTTCCATAAGCATTAGAGACAATAACATCGTATACGCCGATTTTAACCCCCCGTAGATCAAACAATGAGGTAATTTCTTCCCCTTCAACCGAAACCTCTTTTGCGATGACATCAGAGACGCCATCTTCATGTGGTACAAGCCGTACCAGAGTCGTTTCAGTGAAGTTCTTTCCTCCTTCGGTCGTAATAACGACAAAATTTGAGTTGTCTCCACTCGCTGGAGTAATTCCATCTATATCGGGAACGGGAATTTGATCGGCATCTTGCGGGTATAAATGTCGTATCGCAAGAATATCGTCAAATTCAAGACTGCGGCCATCGGTTATACCTGGGTTTGTTGCATAGTACATTGTTGCTGTTCGAAGAATTTCAATCTCTTCAAAGGGATCATTTGATGAATGATCTAAACCCAGTAAATGTCCAATCTCATGTGTAGCAGTATTCTGAATATCTACCTTGAGAGCTTCAGCATCGCTATCAATATTTGCCCATTCGAAATATTCACCATTTAATAAAATATCGGCATCGAGGATTTTTCCGCTTTTTACATCAAAGCTCGATATCGTAACGGCGAGCGCCCCACGAGGCGGATGAAACTCAAGCCCTGTCCATCCTTTTTCAACCCAAAAAATAACATTCTTTTTATCGATTTTTGTTTCGGAAATCGATGTTGTGCCAGCAAATGAAATACCGATATCTGTTCCCTCAATCTCTTGCCATGAGCCAAATGAATTTTTGAGTACATCAAATTCTGACAAAACATCGCCCGAGCCATCAGAGCCGTTTATAAAATCATCTGATCCTTTTTCATTAATATAATAATCAACATTACTCTTCTCCCAACGAAGGCTCTTGCCTTCACTAGAGATTACAGAAAAGGCATAAAGATTAGCTGGCAAAGAAAAGATTAAGAAACATACATATTGTAGTACATATGAATGTCTCATTTTGTACTCCATAATTTTTTAATAACTTCTTTAAAATCCTCAACCAAAGCTTCATCGTGGCCTTTGATGCGCTGAAATTTTTGAATACCAGGATATTCTTCTACATATTCATAATCGAATGGCACACTGTCATAAAGAATCCCATCAGGAGTCTCATAGGTATAAAGATCAAATTTTCCACTGCGGAGATTTGTTATGGTATAGGTATTAACGTAATCTTCAATTGATGTTAAAAAAAGTAATGCCCGTTCGTTATCTCTCATTTCAGGTACTATTGAAAAATGCTGGCCAATACCCTCATAAATTCCACCGGGAAGGACAACGCTAATTTCCTTGCTCATAATAGTGCCAGCGATATCTTCTTCTATTTTGAATTTGTACTCGGTAAAAATCATGTTTTTTATTGATTTGTATGAGGTATGGTTTATGAGCGTACCAATAGCAACTGCCTGAGATTCTTGTACGAGAGTAGCTAAATCAGTCCTTGAACCGCTTGCAAAAATGAGATTTTCTGCGTTCAGAAAACCTACGGAAATCATAAGAACTAATATGAGTAGCTTTCGCATCGTCTCCTCCCCATAATTAAGGATTATTCTCTACCTAAATAAATTATAGCACATATAATTTCATTATGCAATAGGTAAATTTATATGCATAAATATATTTTATAAATTGCGAGAAAAATTGACCTTTTTCGCTTTTTTATGATAGAGCATCGATCATGGAAAAGGTCATTACTCGTTTTGCACCAAGCCCAACAGGCAATTTACACATCGGCGGAGCACGAACAGCGCTCTACAATTACCTCGTTGCAAAAAAAAATAGTGGTAAATTTATACTCAGAATTGAGGATACTGACCGCGAGCGATCTAAAGATGAGTTTACCCAGGATATTCTCAATTCCCTTTCATGGTTGAAGCTACCCTGGGATGATTTGGTATTTCAATCGCAAAGAACCGAACTTTACGCTAAGTATTTAAAAACATTAGAGGAAAATGGCCATGTCTATAAATGTTACTGCGATAAAGAGCGCCTCGAGGCCTTGCGAAAAGAACAAATGGCTCAAAAGCTTCCTATAAAATATGACAAAAAATGTTTGAATAATCCTGAAAATAACAATGGACCATGTGTCTATCGATTAAAAAATACCCGAGAAGAAAAAATTATTATTAGCGATACTGTTTTAGGAGAAGTTATCTTTGACCCCAAAGAATTTGATGATCTTATTATTTGCCGAAGCGATGGAACATTCACTTATAATTACGTTGTAGTCATTGACGACATTGATCTTTCGATAAGCCATGTCATTCGAGGGGTTGATCATTTAAATAATACGGCTAAGCAGATTTTACTCTATGAAGCCTTGGGAAAACCCTTACCTCAATTTGCCCATATGCCACTCATTATGGGAAGTGATGGAAAGCGCCTAAGTAAACGCCATGGAGCGGAGAGTGTCTTAGAATATAAAACTACCGGTTTTCTTTCTGAGGCGC
Organism: uncultured bacterium; assembly: GCA_964600515.1. Taxonomy (GTDB): domain Bacteria; phylum Bdellovibrionota_F; class JAHFAK01; order JAHFAK01; family JAHFAK01; genus JAHFAK01. The sequence continues at coordinate 4,807 of CAZRKD010000031.1, read as the reverse complement.
TCATTAATTTTCTTGCGCGCATCGGATGGGGATATAAAGACGAAGAGATTTTTACTATGGATGAGCTCATTCAAAAATTTGAACTTCATCAAATCAGCCAATCACAGGGAATATTTAATTACGAGAAACTCTTATGGACCAATGGACAGTATTTGAATAAAAAAAATGCCGGGGAGATAATCTCATTACTCGAGAGTCAGCTTGGAAAAAATAGTGAAGCCGTTCCCACAAGCTTACTTGCGCTTGTGAAGCCACGCAGTAAAACACTCGTAGAACTTTATGCGCAGCTTGGGTTTTATCTTGAGAGCAGAATTGCCATCGAAGACGATGCAAAAAAATTGATCACCAAAGAACTTATGGAACCTGCTCGTCATTTAGTCGAAAACTTTAAAAGCATTTCAAGCTGGGATAAAAATTCAATTGAAGGATCATTCCAAAAAGTAATTGAAAAATATTCACTAAAATTAGGAACGCTTGCTCAATTTGTCCGAGCTGCAGTCACAGGCAAGAAAGCAAGCCCCGGCATATTTGAAATCATCGAAATCTTGGGAAAAGAGCGCACGATTCAAAGAATTAATGAAGCAATTGCAGGAAAATAAAATGGACAAAGAATTTCTAAAAAATGCGATCAAAAAATCAAAAGCAGATTTTACTGAAATTCGAATCGAAGATAAGGCCTATACGGTTATTTCGTATAAAGGTAAAAACCTTGAGCATATTCAAAGTCTCCATGATAGAGGCGGCATTGTAAGAACACTGGTGAACGGTGCATGGGCTGCTACTTCGTTTAATGATTTTGAGAATATTGAACATGCAATTGCAAGAACTACAAAAAATGCAGAAGCAATTGCACATATGCTTCCGTACGATAAAAAAGTAAATCTTCGCCCTGTTCTCTCGGTCGTTGATATCGTCAAAGCACAGTTAGATAAAGATTTTCGTGACGTTTCTCTAAAAAATAAAAAGGAATTATGCGAAAAATATAACGATATACTTTTACGACATACTCATATTGTTTCGACAAATACACATTATCGCGATGAATTTACGAAAGTTTTTTACTGCAACTCAGACGGAACATATATAGAAGAAGAACGTCCTGATATACGCATTCGCTTTGTAGCAACGGCAAAAAATTCCAAAAATATAGAGCGAGCAATAGGCGGGATTGCTACATCACGGGGTTTTCACGCTCTTGAAACACTCGACATTGAGGCAGAAGAAACGAGAGAGCGTGCGGTTAAGCTTCTTTCTGCTGAGCTTCCTCAAGGCGGAGAATATACGGTTATTCTTGATCCCATACTCGCAGGAACGTTTATTCATGAGGCCTTTGGACATTTTAGCGAAGCAGATCATATTGCCGAAAATAAGAAATTAAAAGATGTTATGCAATTAGGAAAACGAATTGCTGTGCCAATTCTCAATGTTATCGACGATGGTTCAAAAGAAGGTTTGAGAGGAACTCATGCATACGACGATGAAGGCGTAAAAACAAAAAAAAATTATTTAATTCGCGACGGTAAACTCGTAGGCCGTCTTCATTCACGACAGACTGCTGCCCGAATGAATGAAGAAGTTACGGGAAATGCACGAGCATTAAACTATCATTTCGAACCAATTGTTCGCATGACAAATACGTATATTGACCGTGGAAATGCTTCATTCGAAGATCTCTTACGATCAACCAAGCGAGGCATTTATGCCAAAAGCTTTTTTGGCGGCAATACGGCATTTGAGCTTTTTACCTTTAGTTCTGAATACGCATTTATGATTGAAGATGGAAAAATCACTACTCCTCTTCGCGATGTTGTTTTGAGCGGAAATCTTTTTAAGACATTACAAAATATTGAACTCATTGCCAATGATCTTGGCTGGGAAGAAAATGGCGGTTGTGGCAAAAATGGACAAATGGGTTTACCAACGCCCACAGGAAGCCCCCATATTAAGATAAATAATGTTATGGTAGGCGGCTAAATATGCTCAATAAAATAATCGATACTATCAGTAAATCATTCACCCAATGGGAAATCTTTGTAGTCAAAAAAGATCGTCGGCCTCTGCAATTTCAATCCGGTGCTTGTACCATGATTAAAGAATCAGAAACTCATGGCTTTGCAATTCGAGTAATCGAAAATGGAAAAATAGGTTTTTTTGCCTCTACTTCATGGAAAGATACCGATGAAATAGTTTCGCGTTTAAAAAATAATATCCTGTTTGGAAAAGATGCACATTTTGAATTTGTGAAAAATTCGCCTTTAAATAATAAAATCGAAACCTATGATTTGGATATTGACAATCTCTCGAATGAAAAGATCATTTTACAAGGACAAGAGGTCGCACATAAGATTGCCGAATATAATCCCGATATCGATATCAATGTGGCTCTTGAAGTTGAAAAAAGTGAGATATCGATCATTAATTCAAGCGGTCTCAATCTTTCCGAAAAAAAATCGATCTATTCATGCGTTATTGAAGGCACATTATCGTGTGAAGATGAAATCCTGAATATCTATAAATCAGGAGCGAGCGGAAGTGCTGATCTCAAAATCATGGACATAGCAAAAGAATTTATGTTTCTTTTTGAATATTCCAAAAAGAAAGCAAGGCTGGGCAGAGATACGTCCCAACTGCCGGTCATATTTCATCCTGATGCGATCGACGTACTTTTCTTGCCGCTTTTTCATGCTTTTAATGGCCATAATGTGTATCATCGAACCTCTCATTTAGCAGGAAAAGAGGGCATGCAAGAATTTAGTCGATCATTTACTCTTATTGAAAACCCGACTATTAATTGCGCAACGTTTTCACGAAACTTTGATGATGAAGGAAACCCATGCCGAGAAAAGCATCTGGTAAATAATGGAGTCATTAATGAATTTTTGTATGATCTTTCGACTGCACGGAAGATGAATGCGAATACAACCGGCAATGGCTTTAGATCAAATCCTGCGAGTCAAAATATTTTTATGGAACCAACAACAGGTGCAATGGGTTTTGCAGTAAAAGAAGGCACGATCAGTAATGAAGACATTGTAAAAAATACCAAACGCGGAATTATTATTCATTCGCTTCTCGGCGTTGGGCAAGGAAATGTTATCAATGGAGACTTTTCAAATAATGTTCACGTTGGATTTTACATCGAAAATGGAGAAATCATCGGCCGCGTAAAAGACGTCATGATTGCCGGTAATAGCTTTTCTTGTTTCAAAAATATCGATTGCATCGGCAATACGCGATTACATGAAAAAGAAAGCTTAAGTACTCCCTATATGCAGTTTTCGAATATAAATGTAGTATCATAAGGGAGAGGGACATCTATATGAAGAGTAAAGCGATTTACGCTGGTAGCTTTGATCCAATTACTAATGGGCATTTTGATATTATTGAACGTGGTTCAAAACTCTTTTCTCGGCTCATTATTGGCATTGGAAATAACATCAATAAAAAATATTTTTTTTCGTTTGAAGAACGGCTCAAGCTTGTTAAAGAAGCGTGTAAACATATCGATGTCGAGATATTTCAATTTAATGGCTTACTCATTGATTTCGCCCGTGAGCATCAGTGCTCAGTTATCTTACGGGGACTCCGTCTTCTTACGGACTTTGATTATGAATTCCAACTCGGCCTTACCAATATGAATATGAATTCTGCTATTGAAACGGTTTTTTTACTCACACATCCAAATAATATTTATATTAGCTCAAGCATGGTAAAAGAAATAGCCTTGGCCGGGGGCGATGTCTCGAACTATGTTCCGAAGATTGTAGAAAAGAAACTCAAAGAAAAAATAAAATATGGCACATAGAAATGTGCGCCCGGCCCGAATCGAACGGGCAACCTACAGCTTAGAAGGCTGTTGCTCTATCCAATTGAGCTACGGGCGCATACAATAAAATTAAAAACAATGAATTACTTAGTATAAATGCATGAAAATGACAATATATTATTATGGCAAAATTAGTACGCTCTTCGTTGTTTATTACCCTTCATGAACGAGGCAAGAGTTTTGATTCGCAGCAATTTGCCAAATATTTAGGAAATATCAATCGAGATGTACTTTTTCTCATTGGTCCGCCAGCTGGAATTGATACACGGATTCTTAAAGCATCTCAGTTTTCTCTGTCTCTTTCGCCTCTGACCCTCAATCATGAGCATGCCTTACTCATTCTTCTTGAGCAACTTTATAGAAGCTTCACTATTCTAAAAAACATCCCCTACCATAAGTAAAAGGGCGCATCATACACACTTTGAGACAATTTTGTCTCATACATCATTATTGTAATTTTATAACTCATTGTAATTAAAGCATAAAAAAAATAAGAAGTTGGCATGAAATTTGCTTATTTTTAACAATGTGTATATGAATAATCATGATAAGACCTATAAATTAGGAGGTTAAACAATGAAGACGTACAAGAAAATTAAAAATGTAATGAGTATAATGAGTACAGTGCCGATACTCATGGTATTGTCTCTATGGCTTACAACTTACGCTGTACAGGCACAAGACGAAGTACCATGTATAAATGGCGTACGAACCATTGATTTAGGAGACGGTAACCCTTCAACAGAAGTAAAATGTGAAGAACCTGGCAAGAGAGCACCTAAGAATGGAGAGCCTTCCAAAACTCCAAAAGTACAATTGCCTGTAGGGTTCTATAAACCCATATTGGTTTCAATGCCAAAGTCAGGACTCCCAACTGATACAGAGGATTTCAATAGTCTCGTCTATTTTACTATAATAGACAATCTCAACTCATCGCCTGAATTCGTCTTATCATATTTTGGAGAAACGGTAAAAAAACCA
>CAZRKD010000030.1:0-11756 GCA_964600515.1 uncultured bacterium | reverse complement strand
TACGAGATCATGCCTAGTCTCGTGGGCTCGGAGATGTGTATAAGAGACAGCATTACCCATTTCATTTGTATTTCCTGGATTTCACGGAAAGGTTAATAATGTAAATTTTGTATTAGGTCCATCTCTTGATTATGGTGAATATATTGGCTTGCAGACTATTCGATCGCTCTGCGAAAAGATTCGGGCGATATATAAACCAGGGGTCGAATTCAATATTGTACATGAAGGCCATTTTTATATTGGAAAAACACCGCTTGTGAGTTCCGAAGCTGATTTGAATGGATATCTATACTCATTTCGAAAGCTTATTGAGAACGATCAATGCATTAAAAGCTATTCTATCTATGAGCTTATTCCACTACAGCTTGCCTTGTCAGATCTACTCGATGAGTTTTCACGTAAATATATTCCTTCGGATGAAGAATTAGGAAAGTTGATTATACAAGAGACAACGTTCCTTGAGCTTTACAAAGCATATAAGAAAATAAATATGATTTATTTTAAAGATGATCCAGCTTTTTCAAAGCTCTCTAAAGCAAAACGTATGGATCATGTGAAAGCATTGGCTCTGGCTCAAATGAGGGTATATTTTGGTTTTGGCCGATTAGTAAAAGATTTTTTTAAAGAAAAAGTCTCTCTACGGCTTTCTTCACTCTATAAAGCTCCTTCGTTTGTAGAGTATGTTGCGATTAATTATCTTCCCGATAAGCATCATTTCTCAACTCCAGCATTTAATTGTTTGGTGGAGTACAAAGATGGGCACTATGATTTTATCCGAAAACATGTCGCGCTTGAGAAAAACTATAGTATCGTAGAACACAATGGATTAAAGTATTTTAAAGAGGTTTTATGATCAATGATAACAAAGTAAGAGGCAACGTTTATATTCTTTTAACGGCAATTTTTTTATCGTTTTCCACCGTATATACGCATCACCTTGTACAAGATGTTCATCCCATGGTGTTTGCGTTTTATTCTTTTGCGCTCGTGTTTGGATCTTTATTGTTTCTAAAAGTAATCTATTTTAGAGAACCATCTTTTCTATTCTCATCTCTACGAACAAGTTATAAAAGTATTATTGGCATAAATGTAACTTCAGCAATTGATTGGATCTTATTCCTCATCGCCGTAAAATATATCCATGGTGGATTAGTGAATGCAATTGTATTTGGAATCACCCCAATTGCAACACTGATATTTTCAAAACACACGGCAAAAAAAGAATATATCTTTGCGGGAAGCATTTTATTGTTACTTCTTATGATTGGCATTAATTATCTTACTACCGAAGCTATTTCTTATAGTTCTTTTTCTCTCGCGCTTGCCTTTAGCATTTTAGCCGGCATAGCTGTAGGTGGGAGTATTATTTTTTTAAAAAGCCTCCATAACGAAGGTGTTAGCGTGTTTAATGTAATTCTCTTTCGCTATATGGGAACTATTATTACTGCTCTTTTTATTATTGTATACCAAAATTACTCATTAGAAATAAGCCTTCTTAGTGCTCTTAAAATAGCCTGCATTAGTTTCCTTTTTGTTTTATTGCCTTCATATTTTTCCCAAAAAGGAATAGCTCATATCTCCTCATTTAATGTCGCCGCTATTAGTGCTTCTATTCCCGCTATGACCTATGTGATCGATGTGGCCGTGTCTCTACATTTTCATTGGATTCAAATGATTGCTATAATTTGTTTATCGGTTGTTTTGTTTTTAAATACATATTCGAAGGCATAAGAGAGAAATTATACTATCTTGAATCTCATAAACTTTTCTTCTTTGAAATAACCTAACATATTTGCTACTTTTATGAAAAATTATGATTCAACTCTATCATGTTTCAAAAACATATTTAGGCAATGTCAGAGCACTCTCGGATGTGAGTCTTACGATTAATAAAGGCGAATTTGTTTTTATTACCGGAGCATCGGGAGCGGGGAAAACAACACTTTTACGACTTTTATTTAAAGCAGAAGAAAGTTCAAGTGGGCAGATAATTTTTGATGGCAGAAATATTGCAAAGATAGCAACTTCAGACATTCCCTATTTACGTCGAGGAATTGGAGTAGTTTTTCAGGATTTTAAATTAATTGAAGATGAGTCTGTATTTATGAATGTTGCAGTAACGCTCACTGTTTTAGGGATTAAGCCATTTGAAGTGAAAAGACGTGTGTGGGAAATATTAAAAAAACTTTCATTATACGATAAGGTAAATGAAACAGTAAATCGCCTATCGGGCGGAGAACAACAGCGCGTTGCTATTGCGCGAGCATTGGTCAATAATCCTCCACTTATTTTAGCCGATGAACCAACAGGAAATGTTGATTGGGATTTATCGATTACGATTTTTGATTTATTAGAAGAATTGAATGCAGAAGGCACGACAATTATTGTTGCGACCCATGATCGCCATATTATTGAACACTATACAAAACGAGTTATTACGTTAAGTAAAGGCACGGCACTTTCATGAATAAGCTTTATCAAATATTTTACGAAGCAAGAACACTCATACATTCTATTCGTGAGAATCGTAATTATTTTTTTCTTATCATAACCACAATAGTTTTGAGCGTTTATATACTCGGCCTTTTTTGGCTGACATTTTCTAATCTTCATTCGATTCTCGATAAAGATTCGTCTCAAAAACATATAAGTGCATTAATTAAAAGTAGTGTTGCCGAAAATGAAGTTTTTAAGATTATTCCAAAAATCCGTACATTAAATTTTATAGAAGATGTTCGTTATATTGCAAAAGATGAGGCAGCGGATCGATTTATTAAAAATACCACACAGTTTAAAAAACTTGTCGAAGGCCTATCGATTAATCCCTTTCCCGCGTCGCTTGAAATAATTCTTACGAAGCCTTTAGAAGAGAAAGCTCTCAAAAAAATTGCGGAAGATTTACAGTCATATGGAATTTTCGAAGATGTTCTCTATGAAGGTGTATTTTTGGTACGCTATCTTGCGCTCATTCGAGCAATCGAATATGTCGGATTTCTTTTTATTGCAATTCTTTTTATAGCCGTCATTTTTATTGTATCAAATATGATTAAGCTTTCTCTCATCAAACGAAAGCGTGAAATTGAAATCATGTATTTAGTTGGAGCAACTCGTTCATTTATTAAGACGCCCATATTTATTGAAAGCTGCATTCAAAGCATCTGTGGAACATTGATTGCGGTAGGTTTTTTATATGCTTCATATTGGATAATTTCGATTCGATTAAAAAGTATTCTCTTTTTTGATCTTTTTCATACATCGTTTTCATTTCTTTCATTTCCTCACATAGCTTTTTTATTTTTTCTTGCATTAGTCATTGGAATCGTCAGTACCATGCTTTCAGTAAATAAGTTTTTAGAGATTTCGAGATGAAGTTAAATCTATCATTTATATTCTTTTTTCTTTTTCCTATGATTCTTTTCTCCAAAGATCTCTATGAAATCAATCGCAAAAAGCTTGAATTCCTATCCAAAGAAATAGCTACAGAGCTCAAAAGCTATAACGAAACTCTTAAAAAAGAAAATAAAACGCTGGGTGAATTAAATACTATAGAATTTGAGCTCTATAATAGTGCGTTTCTCATTAAAAAATATGAGCGAGATAAAATATCATTAGAAAAAGAATTACGTAGCCTTAAAGAAAAACAATTTGTTTTAGGAAAAAAGATTAGAGATCAAAATAAAGTTTTAGAAAAGCGACTTCCGGTTTTGGCACAATTTGGAAATATCGGTTTTTTGGAAGTTCTTTTGGGAAGTGCTTCATATAGTGATTTAGTACGAAGGCGATTGGCAATTGAATCAATCGTATCTCATGATTTAAAAATTTTTGGCAGACAACTAGAAACTCATGAGTCATACAAAAACCTTTCACGAATTTACAATGAAAAGCTTAAAGACCATTCGAATAGTGTCATTAAACTGAATTCTAAAAAAGCATATCTAACTGAACTTCGCCGCCAAAAAGAAATAATTCTCTATGACATATCCAAACGAAAAGAAGTTTATGAACGCTATCTTAAAGACATGGATCGAGCGTATGATAAGCTCGATGATGTGCTCAAAAAATTAGAAGAAGCACATATTATAGAAGAGATGCAAACAGTAAAAAACATCAGCATCTTTAAAGGCAAACTTCCGATGCCTCTTAAGGGAAAAATCATAAAACCATTTGGCATGATTCTTGATAAACGGACCAATACCGAGCTGCCTCATCGCGGCCTTACTATCAGTGCGGAAAATAGAGCTTCTATTGTATCAATTTTTTCTGGTGTTGTATTATTTTCAGATTGGTTTAGCGGCTATGGAAATCTTATTATTATTGATCATGGAAAAGGCTATGTGAGCCTCTATGCACATCTTGCGAAACGTTCGGTAAAAACAGGCGATGTTATCGAGCTCAAACAATCAATTGGTTCTATTGGCAATACGAGTATTCATAAAGAAAGTACGCTTTATTTTGAAATTCGTTATCAGGGTAGGGCTATTGATCCTCGTCATTGGCTTAATCACTCGAACTAAAATTATTTTTTCGAGGGCTCAAATAGGTATAGCGCATGAGGCTTTCGGAGTAGTGCTTGAGTAACATGCGTGATTCTTCAATAGTCATTTGCTTTTCGATGAGCGAAAGCTCAGTTGCACGCCGGACAGCTTCTATGAGATGCGCGCGTTCATATTCAACTGAATTCATTACTTCAGTCATTGAATCGCCTTCAATAACATGCTCAACTTTGTATCCATCGCCGTTGACATGAAGATGAACTGCATGAGTTGCACCAAAAAGATTATGGTAATCGCCCATAATTTCTTGATAGGCTCCAGTCAAAAAGATTCCTAATATATACGGTTCGCCATCTTTTAAATTATGAAGTGGCAAAACTGGTTTGACATCTTTTATATCAATAAACTGATCTATTTTTCCGTCGCTATCACAGGTCAGATCTGAAATAATTCCGCGTTCAGTTGCTTCCTCGTTGAGTCTATGTATCGGCATAATAGGAAAGAGTTGCTCCAAAGCCCAAGAATCAGGAATCGATTGAAAAACGGAAAAATTACAGTAGTAATTACTTGCAAGCGTTCGGTCGAGATCTTCAAAATCGTCAAAAGTGAGCTTTAATCTTTTCACAATTTTTTTAATTTTTGAAAGGCTTGCCCAATATATCTTTTCAATTTGTCCACGTTCTTTTAATGAAAGATATCCCAAACTAAAAAGGCTTAAGGATTCTGATTTAGCTTGAATTATATCGTTATATATTTCATGGAAATTATTATCGTTGATACGTGCGTAGCTTTGATAGAGATCGCGAATTGTATCATTCATTAAGTCGAATTCTTTTTCACTCAAATCAAATTCCATGTCTTCAACTCCAAGAACATTAACGATAACCATTGAATGATGAGCAACGAGTGCTCGGCCGCTTTCACTCATAATAATGGGATATGCGCAGTTTTTTTCTTTGCATGCAGTTTGAATAATTGCAACAACGTCAGCTGCGTATGCTTCCATTGAATAATTTTTCGAAGAATGAAAATTTGATTCCGATCCATCATAATCAACGCCAAGGCCTCCGCCAACGTCGAGATATTTCATAGGAGCGCCCATCATGAGTAATTCAGCATAAAAATACGAAGCTTCATTTAATGCTTCTTTTATTGTTTTGATATCGGTGATTTGTGAACCCATATGAAAATGAAGAAGTTGCAAGCAATCGAGCATGTTACTTTTTTTAAGCTTTTCTACGACATCGATAATTTCAGCGGCGTTAAGTCCAAATTTTGCACGATCACCAGATGAATCAGCCCATTTGCCGCTTCCCTTGCATGAAAGACGTGCACGAATTCCTAAGATTGGCTTAATTCCTAATCGTGCTGATACTTCTTGAACCATATCAAGTTCGTAGTAACGCTCAAGAACAATAATTGATTTTAATCCTAGTTTTTGTGCGAGTAATGCGGTTTCTAAATATTCGCTATCTTTATAGCCATTACAGATAATAAGTGATCCTTTTCTATTGCTGAGCTGAGAGAGTGCAATGAGCATTTCAGGTTTTGAACCTGCTTCAAGGCCGCAGGTATATTCCTTCCCAAAATGAAGCAATTCTTCGACAACATGCTTTTGCTGATTTACTTTAATAGGGTAAATACTCTGATAGCTTCCTTCATAGTTATGGGTTGCGATTGCCTGATTAAAACTATCATGTAATTTTTTTAATCGATGTGCGAGTATATCTGAGAAGCGTAGTACGAGCGGTGGTTCAAAGCCTCTTTTTTTTAGATCATCTACAAGATGATAGATATCGAGTCCTGGCTCTTTACCATGAGGAGATACTTCTAAATGTCCAAGGGCATTAATGCTAAAGTAGGGGCTGCCCCATAGTTTAATATTGTACAACTCTTCACTTTTTAGAGAAGACCACTCACTCATAGCACACACTCCTTCTTTTAAAAAAGTGTAATAAAACGCAAACGATATATGAAAGCAAGAATAAATTACAAAAATAGAATTCAAGTAACAAGAAAACCGGTTGACCCAAAAACGTGGCTTGCATAATATAGCATTGAAAGGAATAACTATGGCACCAAAACACTATGTTGTAGATATCGGAAAATATGTAAATGAAAACGTAGTTCTCAAAGGCTGGGTGTATAATGCACGCTCTAGTGGAAAGCTTGTATTTATTGAGCTTCGCGACGGAACGGGAATTATTCAATGCGTACTTTTTAAAGGCAATGTATCTGAAGAGCTCTTCAATGAAGTGAAATCATTGCCCCAAGAAAGTTCGCTTATTATTCATGGAAAAGTGAGGGAAGATAAACGAAGCCCCATTGGATTTGAAGTCGATGTAGCAAATGCTGAAATTGTTCATAAAGCAGCTGAGTATCCAATTTCACCAAAAGAACACGGCGTTGCCTTTTTAATGGATCATCGTCATTTGTGGCTACGCTCGAAACGTCAATTTGCAATCTTACGCATTCGAGATGAAATTATAAGAGCAATTCGAGATTTTTTTGATGAACGCGGATTCATTTGTTTTGATGCGCCGATATTTACCCCAAATGCATGCGAAGGTACATCGACATTATTCCAAACAAATTATTTTGATCAAAAAGCATATCTGACTCAAAGTGGACAGCTCTACGGCGAAGCAGGCGCAATGGCTTTTGGAAAAGTCTATTGTTTTGGTCCAACATTCAGAGCTGAAAAATCAAAGACACGTCGTCATCTCACCGAATTTTGGATGATTGAACCAGAAATGGCATATTACGATTTAAATGACGATATGGATCTAGCCGAGGAATTTATTGAGTACATTGTGCAACGAGTAGTAGAAAAAAAGCGTCCGGAACTTGCGATAATTGAGCGAGATATTTCAAAGCTTGAAAATATCAAACGTCCATTTCCGCGAATAAGCTATGAAGAAGCAATTGCAATCTTGCAAAAAAATAATATGCCCGCAAAATTTGGTGATGACTTTGGGGGTGATGAAGAGACGATCATAGCGCAAAATTTTAATAAGCCACTTATTATTCATCGATTTCCCGCAAAGATAAAAGCATTCTATATGAAGAATGATCCACATAACAAAGAACTTGTGCTTGGCATGGACATGCTTGCTCCCGAAGGGTATGGAGAAATTATCGGAGGAGCGCAGCGTGAAGATGATTACGAAATTCTGAAACAAAAAATTCTCGAACATGGATTATCGCTCGAAAACTTTAATTGGTATCTTGATCTGCGAAAATATGGCTCTGTCCCTCATGCAGGCTTTGGCCTTGGCCTCGAACGAACCGTTGCATGGATTTGCGGATTGCATCACGTTCGTGAGACGAATCCATTTCCGAGACTCATGGATAGGCTGAGCCCATAAGAGATTCTTATATAAAAGCTCTGCTTATCATTCCTTGTATTTTAACCATCTTATGATATAATTATTCTATGAAAAATAAGCGAAAAGTAGTTACTATGGAGCGGCTTGTAAACGTTAAAGATCAGGATAGAGGTTTTGATCTTGCATTTTGGAAACGAGTAGGAGCTTCTGGAAGATTTGAAGCTGCGTGGCAAATGGTTTGTGAATATGTAAAATGGAAGAAAATTCATGGCTTTAAACAAAGACTACGAAGATCTATTGCATCTCTTCAACACCGAAGGAGTTAGATATCTTATCGTTGGAGCTTATGCAGTCATCTATTATACCGAACCTCGGTATACCAAAGATATTGATATTTGGATAGAGTCTTCAGATGATAATGCAGAAAGGGTCTACAAAGCGCTGAAAAAATTCGGTGCACCTCTCAAAGAATTAACACTCGTCGATCTCGTCAATCCTGATCTTGTCTACCAAATTGGTGTTGAACCAAATCGTGTCGATATTCTTATGGGTATGGAGAATATTCATTTCACTGATGCATGGAAAAATAAAACAAAAACTACGTTTGGTAATGAAGAAATGTATATTATAGGAATAGATGATTTAATTAAAGCGAAAAAACAGGCTGGCAGAACACGAGACAAAGTCGATCTTGAAGTATTAGATCTTTATCTTAAAAATAAAAAAAAGAAGTCAAAAAAATGATATGGTATTCTGCTCAGGAATCAATGACTGACGCTTTGTACGGATTGTTGACGTTCACCTTTTTCTCTGCTACATGAGACAAATTTACTATGCCCCATATTACCATAAAAACAGGTGTTACGATTCACTATCAACACTACGGCGAAGGTCCTGATCTTGTTCTTATTGGCGGATTAGCTGCAGATCACACAACATGGATGCCGATTCTAAAGATGCTTTCCAAAAAATATCGCGTTCTTGTTTTTGATAACCGCGATGTTGGGCAGACAAAAAATTCCAATGGTTCTTATACAATTAAAGACATGGCCGATGATGTTGTGGCATTAATGGACGCTCTTTCAATTGAAAAAGCAACGATGGTTGGACATTCATTGGGCGGTGCTATTACCATGCAAATGTGTTTAGCAAATCCTTCTCGAATAGATAAAGCAGTTATTTGCGCTTCGGCTGCAAAACTTCCCTTGCCTTCATTATTGCATGTTCGATCTATTATACATTTAAGAGAAGTAAACATTAATCCTGAACTTATTTACGAAACAACATTCCCTTGGATTTTTGGTGAATCGTATTTGAGTAATAAAAAAATGGTTTCTGCAATTGTAAAAAATATCCTTAATAACCCTTATCAACAGACACTCGAGAGTTTTAAAAATCAGGCGCGTGTTTCTGAATTAATCAATCTTGTGCCAGAGCTTCATAAGGTTGCAGTGAAAGCATTGGTAATTGCTGGCCGAAATGATCTGATCACACCAGCGTATTGTTCTGAACTGATTCACCGTGAAATCAAGGGCTCACAGTTAGTTGTCATTGATGATTGTGGCCACATGCTTCAATTCGAACAGCCAGAAATTCTGGTGAATACTATTTTAAAATTTATAGAAAAGACTTCTACTACGATTCCTTAATTGCAACTTGTACAAATTCTCGGACCGCTGGTAGTTTAGACAAATGCTCATAGACTTTGTAGATATCTATTTTTGTATAGAGATGTGCAAAAATGTTTAGTCATGTGCCAAAGGTTCCTTTTTTTATGCGGAGAAGCATGTTTTTCATAATTTCTTTTTTAATAAACTGATAATCAAAATATTTAAATGTAATGTATTTCTTAAATTCAATCAGGGCTTCTTCGTCATTGACGAGCAATAATTCTCCCGATTTGATTACCTCAAACGCAAGATCAGGTGGAGCAGCATTTAATATCGTAAGGTCTATGGAATTGTTTTGAAATATTTCGGATAGTTTTTGAATGATTTTTAATTCATCATTAACATAGTTAAAGTCCTTCTTAAAGAGTATTCCAATATCAATATCAGACAATTTTGTTGTTGTTTTTTTCGCATATGAACCGAAAAGAAAAATCGCAATAATGTTTTTATTCACTTTAAAAACGCTTGCGATTTCATTTGATCTCTGTGGATGATCTATCACCGTATTTTCCCTTTACATGTTATTTTCACTTACATACTATATGGTTATTATGAAAAAAACAATGCTCTTTATTATAGCAATAAGTATTTTTTTTACCTCCTGTGCAACGCACGTACATCTTGATCTTCTTGGAGAAGAACAAATTCAAGAAGTCATTTTGGTTCAAAGTGAAGCTCGAGAAAAAATTCTTGTTATCGATATTACCGGAGTTATTGGCCTCGAATCGCGCATGAGTATTTTTAATCGAGAAGCTGATCTTGTTTCGAGTGTGTATTATCGATTAAAGAAAGCAGAAGAAGATCCAAATATTAAAGCAGTTGTATTGCGACTTGATACTCCTGGAGGAGAAATTACCGCAAGCGATATTATTTACCATGAAATAATGCGCTTTAAAGCCGAAACGGGAATTCCTGTTATTGCGCTCATGATGAGTGTTGCTGCCTCGGGAGGTTATTACATTGCTTCTGCTGCCGATTATATTATTGCACATCCAACGACAATCACCGGAAGTATCGGCGTAATTTCTGTTTACCCCAATGTCGAAGGGCTATTTGGAAAAATTGGCCTTGATGTAACGGTTATTAAATCCGGCAAAATGAAAGATGCCGGCAGTGGCCTTCGCAAGATGACAAATGAAGAAAAAGATTATTTTCAAAATTTGACGAATGAATATTATGAACAATTTCTTTCTATAGTTCATAAACATGTACAAAAAGATATTTCGCTCGATAAACTTCGAACCCTTGCCGATGGTCGTATTTACACAGCCAAACAAGCTGTCGATAATAAACTTATTAATACGACCGGCTACTTTGCCGATGCTTTTGATAAATCACTTGTTCTTGCAAATATCCTCGATGCTCAAGTTATTGCGTATACGTACTATCCCAAATCAAAGACAAATATCTATGCCGCAAATATTCAAGATACATCGCTCATCACTATTAAATCTATAGAAGAACATCTACCGAAGTTAAAAACAGGATTTTACTATCTCTGGTTACCTGAAAGCATGTAGCACAGCGTGGTTCTGTCTTTGTCTTTTAAGGTGAACGTCAACAATCCGTCAAAAGGCTCCGGTCATATTGAAAGTGACTGACGCTTTTTGACGGCAAGCTGACTGTCACCTTATTCCCCCTTATTCCCTTATTCCGAAATTAATAGTACAGTATATATTTTTTTGTTGACAATAATGTTGGGTAGTGATCAAAGACAATGGAAGAATAAAAAAATAACTCCATAGACACTATGGAAGGGGGTACCTATTATGAAGCTACGAATAAATTATTCATTGATAAAAAAGAACTTTTGGCATTCTTCCCAGCCAGAAATATCAGGCACGATCGTATGTATTATCGTCTATCTAGTATTTATTGCCTATCCGGCTATCTCTCAAGCTACTCTCTGTGGAGATATGTTTTTACGAGCGAAACTAAAATTCGAGACGTGGAGATTAGAAAAGATAGTAAAAGGACAAAATGAGCTTCCTAAAGAAATCGAACAATTAATCGCTCAATATAATTCCCTGGAGAAGCTTAAATTAGGGTATTTGCGACAAAAGGAATTGGCTGGAGTTATTGAGGATAAAGAAAAGATCGGAAAGATTATTAATCTTGAAGCTATTGATGAGGAATTAAGTAAATTAGAAGTAAAAATGAATAAAGTTATAGTCTCTTTGAGAGACTTCCATAAAAACACAAATAACTTTACTGATGTTGATTCTTACGCTGAAGGTCGAGCAAGAGTTCAAGACAAGGCAGGT
>CAZRKD010000029.1:0-11849 GCA_964600515.1 uncultured bacterium | reverse complement strand
AGTTTGAAAGATGCAAAAGATTTAGTCGATAATTGTCCAAAAGTTCTCAAAGAAGCTGTTCCAAAAGAAGAAGCTGAAAAAATGAAAAAACAATTAGAAGAAGCCGGCGCTAAGGTTGAACTGAAGTAGAGTAATAGTGGTGGGTCGGTAGGGTGGGGTTTGTCCCCCGCCTGATAAATTTTAAGCGGGGGAGAGCCCCCGCGCTACTAAAGAGGAATAGTGTATGAATCAGTCTATAACAGAAGTTTTGAGGACGCGCAAAAGTTTTTCAAAAATTGAAAAGATTATTGATATTCCTAATCTTATCGAAGTTCAGATACAGTCATACAAAAACTTTCTGCAAAAAGTAGTGAAGCCAGAGGCGCGACAGAACATAGGGCTTCAGAAGGTCTTCATGAGCGTGTTTCCTATTTCGGATTTTAGTGGAACTGCATCTTTAGAATTCGTAAGTTATTCTTTTGATATTCCAAAATATGATGTTCATGAATGTAAAGAACGTGGCATGACGTATTCTGCTCCGATTCGTGTTGTTGTTCGACTCGTGATTTGGGATGTTGATGAAATTACCGGTGCGAAGTCAATTCGAGATATTAAGGAACAAGAGATTTACTTTGGTGAAATTCCACTCATGACCGATGAAGGTACTTTCATTATAAATGGAACCGAGCGTGTAGTGGTAAGTCAGTTACAACGATCCCCCGGAGTCTTCTTTGATCATGATCACGGAAAAACGCATTCAAGTGGAAAGATACTCTATTTTGGAAGAGTTATTCCTTATAGAGGTTCATGGCTTGATTTTGAATTTGATCACAAAGATATCTTATATGTTCGGATTGATAAAAGGAGAAAAATACCAGCGACTATTCTTTTAAAAGCCCTGGGTTTTTCAGAAAAAGAATTATTAAACTATTTTTATAAATCTGAACATATTAAAATTAAAGATAAAACTTTTTTTGTGAATACTGATCCTGATTTATTGGCTGGTCAGAAGAACCCTTATACTATTAAACATCCGACAACCGACGAGATTTTGCTCAAGAAAGATAGAAAATTCACCAAGTTTTCTCTTAAAAAATTATTGCATGCAAGGATAAAAGAGATTCAGATTACTGAAGAAAATATCATTGGAGGAATAGCTTCAACAGATATTACACATCCAAAAGATGGAAATGTTATTCTCCGTTGTAATGAAGAAATAACATTAGACAAGTTTGAAGAGATACAAAAAGCAGGAATTAAAGAATTTGATATGCTCTATATTGATAATTTTAATATAGATGCTTCATTGCGCGAAACTCTTTTAATAGATAAAATTAAAAATTCTGAAGAAGCAGTTCTTGAAATCTATAAACGAATGAGACCAGGAGATCCTCCTTCAGTTGATAGTGCAACCACTTATTTTAATAATTTATTTTTTAATCCTGTTCGTTATGATCTTTCACGAGTGGGGAGGCTCAAAATAAATTATAAATTTAATGTTGAAGGTGTACCTCTTGATTATCAGACATTGAGAAAAGAAGATATTTTAGAAGTTGTTCGCTACTTGATTGAATTAAAAAACGGAACAAAAGAGGTTGATGATATCGATCATCTTGGGAATCGTCGTGTACGATCAGTAGGTGAATTGGTTGAAAACCAGTATCGTATCGGACTTGTTCGTATGGAGCGAGCAATTAAAGAACGAATGAGTTTACAAGAAGTTGAGACGCTGATGCCGCATGAACTTGTGAATGCTAAACCTGTTTCTGCAGTACTCAAAGAATTTTTTGGAAGTGGGCAACTATCACAATTTATGGATCAGACAAATCCACTTTCTGAAGTAACACATAAACGAAGACTTTCCGCATTAGGCCCAGGGGGAATGACACGAGATCGAGCAGGATTTGAAGTTCGAGATGTTCACCCTACTCATTATGGAAGAATGTGCCCAATTGAAACACCTGAAGGACCAAATATTGGCTTGATCGCATCTCTTTCGACTTTTGCGAAAGTAGATGAATATGGTTTTATTGAAACTCCCTATCGAAAAGTAGAAGATGGTATTGTTTCTAAAACCGTTGAATATTTGTCTGCACTTGAAGAAGAAAAATATATTATTGCTCAAGCTAATGCCCCACTTGATCCAAAAGGCAAATTCCTTTCAAAATCAGTTTCCGCACGTAAAGGAGGGGAATTCGTCATTGTAAGCCCGAGCGAAGTTAATTACATGGATGTTTCTCCTAATCAGCTCGTAAGCGTTGCTGCTTCATTAATTCCGTTCTTAGAAAATGATGATGCAAACCGAGCGCTTATGGGATCGAATATGCAACGACAGGCTGTTCCCTTACTTCGGCCAACTGCACCTATTGTAGGCACTGGAATAGAAGGTAAAGTAGCGCAGGATTCCGGAGTTACTATTTTGGCTCGTGCTGATGGTGTCGTTGAAAGTGTTGACGCTACGAGAATTGTAATAAAAAGAAATGAAAAAGCAGATGGCCATGAAGTTGATATCTATAATCTCATGAAATATAAAAAATCAAACCAAAATACATGTATTAATCAACGCCCTATTGTTAATCTAGGAGATAAAGTTTTGGCAGGTCAAGTTCTCGCCGATGGAAGCTCGACAAATCTTGGGGAATTATCATTGGGACAAAACGTTGTTGTCGCAATCATGCCTTGGGGAGGTTATAATTTCGAGGACTCAATTCTTGTAAGTGAACATTTAATGAAAGAAGATACTTATACTTCAATTCATATCGAGGAATTTGAGTGTGTTGCTCGTGATACTAAACTTGGTAAAGAAGAAATTACCCGTGATATTCCTAATGTTAATGAAGAAGCTTTAGCTAATTTAGATGATGCCGGTATTATACGAATTGGTGCTTTAGTAAAACCTGGAGATATTATTGTTGGGAAAATTACACCCAAGGGCGAAACTCAACTCTCTCCTGAGGAAAAACTTTTACGAGCTATATTTGGTGAAAAAGCAGGAGATGTTAAAGACACCTCGCTCCGAGTAACGCCAGGGGTAACAGGAACAATTATTGGAGCCCGTGTATTTTCACGTGAAGGAATTGATAAAGATGAACGTACGAGAAATGAAGATGAAGAAATGATGGCTCGTTTCCTTGAAGATCAGCAGGACGAGATTAAGGCTATCCGAGATACTACGTATCAGAAAATTAGAAAAGTTCTTCTTGGTAAGACTACTGCAAGTCCACTTGTTGAACCAAAAACCAATAAACGTTTAATTACAAAAAATACCAAGTTGACCTCAGCTATTTTAGATAAGGTTGATCCTCATCTCTATACTGATATTTCCATTAAAAACGGTGAAGCTACCGAAAGAGAAATTAATACCATTCTTATTACCATGAATGAGCAAGTTGAAATGGTGAAGATGATCTTCAGCGAAAAGATTGATAGAATAAAACGAGGAGATGAGCTCCCTCCCGGTGTAGTTAAAATGGTAAAAATTTACATTGCAACGAAACGTAAGCTCCATGTTGGGGATAAGATGGCCGGGCGACATGGAAATAAGGGGGTTGTCTCAAAAATTCTTCCCGAAGAAGATATGCCCTATATGGAAGATGGTACACCCGTTGATATAGTTTTGAATCCATTAGGAGTACCGTCAAGAATGAATGTTGGCCAAATACTCGAAGCTCATCTTGGGTGCGCTGCAAAAGGGCTAGCCGCACAATTAAATCGTCTTTTAGATGAAAGAGGAAGTGTTGGAGCGCTCAAAAATCATATGTTACAAATGTATGGAGATAATCAACATATTAAAAAACTCATCAATTCTTTAAATCAGGATGAAGTACATGCTCTTGCGGAGAAGCTTTCGAAAAGAGGACTCTTCTTAGATACTCCAGTATTTGATGGAGCTCGTGAAGAAGATATTAAAGAGATGTTTAAAGAAGCCGGGCTGTCTTTGCGTGGACAGATGACGTTATTTGATGGACGAACAGGAACACGATTTGCAAATAACGTAACTGTAGGTGTGATGTATATATTGAAACTTCATCATCTTGTTGAAGATAAAATACATGCTCGTTCAATAGGCCCTTATTCCTTGGTTACTCAACAACCGCTTGGAGGTAAGGCTCAATTTGGTGGCCAGAGATTAGGAGAAATGGAAGTGTGGGCCCTTGAAGCCTACGGAGCTGCCTATGCTCTCCAAGAATTTCTTACCGTAAAATCGGATGATATTTATGGGAGAACCAGAACATATGAAGCAATTGTTAAAGGAGAAACCGATGTTACTATTGGTTTGCCAGAATCTTTTAATGTATTGATGAAAGAATTGAAGGGGCTTGGACTCAATGTTGAAATGATCAAAAAAGAAGAGAAAGTTCATTAGAGAATTATAGCAGGAGGTAGCTTTGGAAAAACAGAAACGTCATTCGAAATTAGAAGAAGTTTATAATATTTTTGAAAAGCCAGTTAATCCTGAGAGTTTTAACGCATTACGGGTATCAATTGCGTCAAGTAATCTGATTAAAGAATGGTCTCACGGAGAGGTTAAGAAACCTGAGACAATCAATTATCGAACATTTAAGCCTGAACGCGATGGACTTTTTTGCGCGAAGATATTTGGGCCAGTTAAAGATTATGAATGTAACTGCGGAAAATATAAGCGAATGAAGCATCGTGGGGTCATATGCGAAAAATGCGGCGTTGAGGTTATTCAATCAAAGGTTAGACGTGAACGAATGGGACATATTGAGCTTGCATCGCCAGTAGCGCATATTTGGTATTTAAAGAGCTTACCTTCACGTATTGGGACTATTCTTGATTTGACATTAAAAATCCTCGAAAGTGTTTTGTATTATGAAAATTATATTGTTACTGAAGGAGGAGATACCGACTTAAAAGAAGGGCAGCTTCTAACCGAAGAACAATATCATGAGGGAGTGGAGGAATTTGGAGCAAAGTTTGAAGCGGGAATGGGAGCTGCAGCTATTCAAAAGCTTTTAGAAAAGCTTGATCTTGAAGAATTAGCTACGACGCTTCGAGAAGAATTACTCGAAGCTACTTCAGATGCAAAAAGAAAAAAAATAGTAAAAAGGCTTCGCGTTGTTGAGTCATTTAAAGATTCTGGAAATAAACCTGCGAACATGGTTCTAACGGCTATTCCGATAATTCCTCCTGATCTAAGGCCCCTTGTTCCTCTTGAAGGTGGTCGTTTTGCATCAAGTGATCTCAATGATCTTTATCGCCGCGTCATTAATAGAAACAATAGATTGAAGCGCTTGCTCGAACTCAATGCACCTGAAATTATTATTCGAAACGAAAAGCGAATGCTCCAAGAGGCATGCGATGCCCTCTTTGATAATGGTCGAGGTGGTAAAGTAATTATGGGGTCAAATAAACGACCATTAAAATCTTTAAGTGATATGCTTAAAGGTAAGCAAGGTCGTTTTCGGCAGAATCTTTTGGGTAAGCGCGTTGATTACTCAGGTCGAACCGTTATTGTTATTGGACCTGAGCTTAAATTGCATCAATGCGGTCTTCCAAAAGAAATGGCATTAGAGCTTTTTAAACCATTTATTTACAATAAACTCGAAGAACGAGGACTTGTAACAACAATTAAAAGTGCAAAAAAAATGGTTGAAACCGGAGAAGATGTTGTTTGGGATATATTGGAAGAAGTAACGAGAGAACATCCCGTGCTCTTAAATAGAGCTCCAACACTCCATCGATTAGGAATTCAGGCTTTTGAACCAGTTCTTATTGAAGGCAAGGCTATTCGGTTGCACCCGCTCGTCTGTTTTGCATTTAACGCAGATTTTGACGGCGATCAAATGGCAGTGCATGTTCCTCTATCAATTGAAGCTCAAATCGAATCTCGGGCTATTATGCTTTCAACAAATAATATTCTTTCGCCAGCACATGGAAAGCCCATTATTATGCCAACGCAGGATATTGTGTTGGGTCTCTATTATTTAACTCGGAAGCGAGAATTTGCAAAAGGCGAAGGAAAACTTTTCTCGAATATAGATGAGGTCCGGATGGCATATGATGGTGGAGCAGTAGATCTTCATGCGGGTATTCGCGTACGCATCAATGGAAAGTTTTTTGATACAACCGTAGGAAGAATTATTTTTTATGAAATAATTCCATCTCAAATTTCATTTAGTTCTATTAATACGGTTATGGACAAGAAAGAATTGGCAAACTTAATTAATAGGTCATTTAGAGAAGTTGGGACCAAAGAAACAGTTATATTGTCTGATAAACTACGAAGCTTAGGTTATAAATATTCTACCTATGCAGGTATTTCGATTTGTATAGATGATATGAAGATTCCAAAAAGCAAGGAAGAATTTTTAAAACAAGCAGACAAGGAAATAGGCGAGGTTTATAAGCAGTATCGAGATGGATTAATTACCGATGGAGAGCGCTATAATAAAGTAGTCGACGTATGGGCACAGGTCGGAGATAATGTTGCGAATGCTATGATGAAAGAGCTTGAAGAAGAAGAAGTAAAAATAGGAAGCGAAGTAAAAAAAGTTTCGAGCTTTAATCCAATTTATATGATGGCTGATTCTGGTGCACGAGGGAGCGCCGCTCAGATTAGACAACTTGCAGGGATGAGAGGATTAATGGCTAAGCCTTCAGGAGAAATTATTGAAACTCCAATTACCGCTAATTTTAGAGAAGGTCTTACTGTTTTGCAGTATTTTATTTCAACTCACGGTGCTCGTAAAGGTTTGGCTGACACTGCATTAAAGACAGCGAATTCGGGTTATTTAACTCGGCGACTTGTTGATGTTGCTCAGGATGCTATTATTTCTGAAATAGATTGCGGATCTCTTGATGGAATCTATATTTCAAGCCTTGTTGAAGGTGGAGAAATTATTGAGCCCATTGGAGACCGTATTTTAGGACGAGTTACCGCCGATAATATTAAGGATCCTTATACCGATAAAGTTTTAGTAAAACATAATGTAGAATTGGACGAGGACGAAATAAAATTAATTGAAAATGCAGGTATTGAAAAAGTAAAGATTCGGTCGGTTCTTACCTGTCGAACAAAATTTGGTGTTTGTGCTGAATGTTATGGGCGAGATCTTGGTCGTGGAAAGAAAGTAAATATTGGTGAAACCATTGGTGTTATTGCAGCTCAGTCGATTGGTGAGCCGGGAACACAGCTTACCATGAGAACATTCCATATCGGAGGAACAGCAACGAGGAAGGTTGAACAAAGCACCCTTGAGGCACGTCACGATGGTAAGATTAAATTCTTAGGTATTAAATACGTTTTGAATCGGCTCGGAGAACAGATTGTTATGAATAGAAATGCTGAAATTGCAGTTACCGATGATTCAGGTCGCGAAAAAGAAAAATATTCTCTTATTTATGGAGCAACATTAAAAATCCAAGATGGTGATGCTATAAAGCAAGGTCAGCTCATTGCTGAATGGGATCCCTACACCATGCCTATTTTAACTCAAGTCGAAGGTACCGTTAAATTCCATGATGTTGTTGAAGGTACTACCATGACTGAAAAGGTTGATATCGTTACTGGTAAAGCTACGAAAGTAATCGTTGAATCTAAGAAAGGTGATTTTCGTCCAACAGCAACGGTTGTAGATGATCATGGTAAAGTAAAAAAGATAACCGAACAGCTGTATGCTAAATATCTTCTTCCTGTTGGGGCTAACCTTGTTGCTTCTGAAAATCAAAAGATTAATGCTGGTGAAGTTATTGCGAAGATTCCACGAGAAACAACAAAAACAAAAGATATTACCGGAGGATTACCTCGAGTTGCCGAACTATTTGAGGCTCGTAAACCAAAAGAAGTTGCCGTAATTTCTGAAATAGATGGAGTTGTTTCTTTTGGTAAAGATACAAAAGGAAAACGAAAGATTATTATTACACCTGACGTTGGAGATCCAAAAGAATATTTAATTCCAAAGGGAAAACATATAAGCGTTATCGAAGGTGATCGAGTCAATGCCGGAGAGCCTTTAATGGATGGATCTTCAAACCCACATGATATTTTACGGGTTCTTGGCGAAAAAGAATTAGCTAAATATCTTGTCGATGAAGTACAAGAAGTGTATCGATTACAAGGTGTCAAAATTAATGATAAACACATTGAAGTAATTGTTCGCCAGATGCTTCGAAAAGTAAAAGTTGTTGAAGCAGGAAATACCAATTTACTTGAGGGAGAGAGTGTTGAAAAACACATCTTTGAAGACGAGAATCGAAAGATAGTAAAAGAAGGTAAAAAACCTGCAATTGGAGAGCCTTTGCTTTTAGGTATTACGAAAGCATCTCTATCTACTGAAAGCTTTATTTCAGCGGCAAGCTTCCAAGAGACAACCAAGGTATTTACTGAAGCAAGTATTCTTGGCAAAATTGATTATCTTCGAGGCTTAAAAGAAAATATCATCATGGGTCGACTCATTCCGGCAGGCACTGGTATTGAAGAATATAAAAAGATTAAGATTGATTATGACTTAGAAGCTCGTGAAACTATAGTTGGTGAATACGAAATGCCTCTCTCAAGTGAAAAGCCATCAAAAGAAAGCGTTGTGGAGAAGACTACATAAGAAGTCGCTGGTCTCTAGTCGCTAGTATTGGAACTTTTTCTACGAGCGACTAGTAACGAGCAACCAGCCCCTTTTTCAACGGCTCCGTAGCTCAGGTGGTTAGAGCATGCGGCTCATATCCGCAGTGTCCGGGGTTCGAGTCCCTGCGGAGCCACTTTCATTGTTAGGTTTTCGTTGTTCGTTTTTAGTAAGAAATAATTATAGTTTAATTTCAAGGCCTTCTCGAGCAGCGCTGGAATCCTTATGTGCTTTTTTTGCTTTTTTCTCAATTGAAAAAATACATTCATCGTTATGCGTTGGATCATGATGAAACATAATGAATTTTTTTACAAGAGCAGCTTTAACTATTTTTATGCCTTCATTCCACGTTGAATGTCCCCAGCCTTTTTTTGATTGGCAATTGACTCCGTAATATTCTTCTTCAGTGTATGTTGAGTCATACACAAAAACATCAGCGCCCATTGCTTGCTTCACGAGCCTTTCGTTGAGTTTATCAGTATGTTCATGATCAGAGGCATAGACAAAAACTTTATTATTGTAAGTAACACGATATGATATCGCGCCACTTGGATGCATGAGCGGACAGGTTTCAATGGTAATTGTTGAATCAAGATTAAATTTCCCATCGCTTTCAGTATTCTCAAAAGTAAGACGTGAGGGCAATTCTTTTAATGCAACAGGAAAATTTGGTTGAGCCATTTGGCCGCCTAATGTATCTTCAAGCGTATGAGCCAGCTTTTTTTCGCCAAAAAGAACAAAAGAATTTTTCTTATTATAGACTGGCATAAAGAAAGGAAATCCTTGAATATGATCCCAATGAAAATGCGAGAAAAATATATAGGCTTCATTAATATCGGTTGCGGCAAAATGGTTTCCCAAAAGCCGTAAGCCTGTTCCGCCATCAAATATAAGAAGTTTATTCCCGCATTGTACTTCAATGCACGACGTATTCCCACCAATTTTTGCGGTATCTTTTCCTGGAGTAGCGATGCTTCCGCGTACTCCCCAAAAGCGAATTTTCATTTTTTTAGTTTATAATTTCTTCCACGTGAGCACAAGATTTTTTACGGCATGTACTTCATCGACACGTTTTACCGGCGTTTCACGAGGGGCATTTTTTAGTTTGTCCGGATTAGTCTTTGCGTCACGTGCAATTTCTTTCATGACACTAATAAAATGATCGAGATTTCTTTTTGATTCGCATTCAGTTGGCTCAATCATGAGAGCACCTGAGACGACAAGAGGAAAATAAACCGTTGGGGGATGGATTCCATAATCGAGTAATGACTTAGCAATAGTGAGCGTTGTTACGCCATGTTCTTTTTGGAATTTATCGGTAAATATACATTCATGCATACAATCTTTATTAAAGGGTAAATGATAATCATTTTTCAAATGCTCTTTAATATAATTTGCGGCAATTATCGCCGTCTCACTTACTTTTTTTATATTTTCATTTCCGAGTGAAAGAATATAGGTGAGCGCCCGAACCAAAATTCCAAAGTTTCCTTGAAAGAGTCCCATGCGGCCAATGGATTTTTTTGCTTCGGTGATTAATGAATACGTGTTTCCATTTTTTGTTACCAGCGGGAGAGGTAAATACGGAGATAATTTTTCATTTACACATAATGGGCCTGCGCCTGGTCCTCCACCGCCATGAGGAGTTGAGAAGGTCTTGTGTAAATTAATATGCATGAGATCCACGCCCATGGGAGCAATTTTTGTAATGCCCAAAAGCGCATTGAGATTTGCTCCATCCATATATACAAGGCCGCCGTGTTTGTGAACTATTTCTGTAATTTTGAGAATTTCTTCTTCGAAAAGTCCAAGCGTATTAGGATTAGTAAGCATCACAGCCGCAACATCATTACTCATAAACTCCGCGACTAAAGATGCTTCTAGTATTCCCTGTTTTCCACATTTCAATTCTTGGGTTTTAAAATTGCCTAAAGCTGCGCTCGCAGGATTGGTCCCATGAGCAGAATCAGGAACTAAAATAGTTTTTCGTTTTTCATTTTTGGCCTCGAAATACGCACGGATCATGAGTATTCCCGTAAGTTCAGCTTGGGCACCGGCCATAGGATTGAGCGTTACATGTGAAAATCCCGTAATTTCTTTTAAGAGCTCTTGTAATGTGTAGATGATTTCTAAACTTCCTTGCGAAAACTCGTCACCAAAAAGGGGATGTGAATACGCTAAGCCTTCTTTGGCAGCTATATCTTCATTGATCTTAGGATTATACTTCATCGTACAAGAACCAAGGGGATAAATACCGGTATCAACGCCATAATTTTTTGTCGAAAGCCGTGTAAAATGGCGTACAACTTCGACTTCAGAAAGCTCTGGTAAATCGACATCACTCCGTTTAAATTTTTCCTCAAGATTTTTGTGATATTCTTTGATCGATGATTTACGTAACGTATATGCCGTTTTCCCAACTTCCGAAAGCTCGGATAAGAGGGGCTCTTGTAGTTTTGGTATAATCATTCCATTACCTTTCTCATAGTCTCTATAAAATAATCTATCTTTTCTTTCGAATGCCTTTCCGTAACATTTACGATAAGTGCTAGGCTATCTTTGGTGCTTAATTCATCACAAACAAATCCAGGAAAAATTCGTTTTTGTTTGAGGAGTGAAAAGAGTTCATTTTTTTCTTTACGAATTAAAATACCAAATTCATTGAAGAAATGAGGATTATGAAAGACAGGAGCAATACCTTTAATTGTAGTTAGTCTATCATATGCATAATGTGCATTATCGTAATTTCTTTCGGCAACATCTCGTAAGCCATTTTTTCCAAGAGTTGCAAGATATATTCCTACGCGTAATGCACAAAGCGATTGATTCGTACATATATTTGATGTCGCTTTCTCGCGGCGAATATGTTGCTCGCGCGTAGAAAGAGTAATACAAAAGGCGCGGTTGCCATCAGCATCTTTCGTGAGCCCAATAAGTCTTCCGGGCATTTGGCGAACGTATTCTTCTTTTGCAGTAAAGAGGCCAGCATAGGGACCTCCAAATTGTAATGGAATGCCTAAGCTCATGCCTTCGCCACATGCAATATCTACACTAAATTCCCCTGGACCTTTAAGTAATCCTAAACTCGTTGATTCTAAAGTAATAGTTGTGAGAAGTGTATTGGAAGTGATTTTGCGGATCTCTTCTAACTCTTCTATATTTCCAAAAAAGTTTGGATATTGCAGAACTACAGCGGCAACGCTATCATTTAATTTTTTTGTTAAAGTAGTATGATCGGTTATTCCTGTATCTTTCTGAATTGGCAACGTATCTAATTCAAGTACA